>CAYOLQ010000138.1:0-8813 GCA_964404825.1 uncultured Chitinophaga sp. | reverse complement strand
ACAATGCTTTTTCGGTGGATATGCGTTTCAGATGGATTTTTGCCCCGGGATCTGAGCTGACCCTTGCCTGGAAAAATACTATTTATGACGATACCAATATGTACAGAAGGAACTATTTCGGAAACCTTAGTGATACATGGGAACTTGGGCAAACTAATAGCATTTCCCTTAAAATATTGTACTATATCGATTACAACCAGCTGGTTTCAAACAGAAAACGTTCAACCTGACAATTGTTGAATTTTACCTGGTTTTTGGAAAATAAAATAGTATTCAGAGAGTTTTAGCCTTTATCTGAAATTTGTTTTAGCCGGATATAATCAACTACCTTAAACTTTTTTCCATCCATTTGAATCAATCCCTCTTCCATAAATTTATTAAGCATGCGGATTACAGTTTCCTGACTCATACCGGATAACTCCGCAAGATCTTTACGGGAAAGTGGCAGATTAAACTCATTCTGTTTAAAAACTCTGTCGGCCAAACAAAGAATTATGTCGGCCAATCTTCCATATGCCTGTTTTTGGGTCAGGCAGAAAAAACGGCCATAAATCTGCAGACTGTTTGAGGTTAAAATATTAATAACTTCTTTGGCAAATCCCGGGTTCTGACTCAGAAGCAGATTAAAGGTTTTAATATCAATCTGACGGACAACGGAATCGATATACGACATTGCCGAATACTGATACGTATTCTGCTCATCGGAAATAGATGCCATACCTATGAAGTTTCCGTCGGGAATAATTTTAAGTACAAGCGAATTTGAAGGCGATTCAATAAATACTTTTGCCAGTCCAGAAACCACCAACATGATATGAGATGCAAAAGCGCCCTGCTTGCATATCATTTCCCCTTTTTTATACAGAATTTCAACCGAATTGTCTTCTATTAATTGTTTTTCAGCTTCATTAAGCTTTTCAAAACATCTGCAATGCTTTACGGTTATTGTGCATGCCGTTAAATGTAAATTGTTATCCACCCTGTTTGCCTTTCTTTAGTGTCCAAAGATAATCAATTCCATATCATAAGAATAACTGATCTGTGTCAATTTATTTTCCATTCAATAGCAGCCGGAGTTCGTACTCATGACAGGCATAAATTCTTTAAAAAGCCATGTTAGTTTGCAATCTTTACATCCATTTATATATGCTGAAAATATGATGATTACAGATAGTGTGTCCTTGTGTTTTTAAGCATTTTTCAGACATAATCCCACGAACGACTGTAATTGAAAATTGTAAAACTCATGGCTGCAAAAAAGAATAATCCGATTGGATGGGTATTGGGAATAGGGATACTGACTTTTTTTCTGGTAACCTGCACACAGTATAAATTTGATCCGAATCCTCCTTCAAACGGGCTTGCGTCCTGTGAAGGTTGTCATACCGATTATGCTCATCTTCAAAAGGTCTATTCTCCTGATACTACAGCTCCAGTTGGAGGTTGCGGTGGTGAAGCTCCCCATTATGAGCCATACGACCGGGTTTACATGGGCGGAGAAGGATTTGAATCGTATAAAGCCACTGCGCATTATCAGGTAGGCTGTGTCGGATGTCATAATGGAACTGATTTTACAGACGATAAAACACTAGCCCACTCTGGTGACTTTATTTCACATCCTTCTGTTTTTTATGAGGAGAAGTGCGGGAGTTGTCACAGCATTATTACAGAGAATTTTAAAACCAGTATTCATCAGGGTACAGGCCAGAAAAGGAAAGTAACTATGCGAAGCGGATTAGCGGGACCTGCAGATTTCGATAAACTTCCTGCACATCAGATCGAAGGATATAACAGCAACTGCGCTACCTGTCATGGTACATGCGGAAATTGTCATGTTGTTCGCCCTCCGATAGGTGGAGGCGGACTGGCAAAAGGTCACGAGTTTACACAATCTCCTGATATGCTAAATGTTTGCGTCACATGCCATGTATCCAGGGGAGGACATGCTTACCTTGGTGTGGCATCCGGAACAAAAGCAGATGTTCACCTGACCAAAATGGGTCTGAAGTGTATCGATTGCCACAGTGGTGCCGAATTGCATGGAAACGGTGAACCGGTTGAACAACGTTATGCTTATTCCGAATTGCCCGAATGCAGCGATTGCCATACAGGAATTGAAACTAAGAATACTTATCATAGTTTACATTATAACGATTTTAATTGTCAGGTTTGTCATTCACAGAATTATAATAATTGCGGAAGTTGTCATATTCACGGAGATGGAGCAAGGGTACCATCTTATATGGGATTTAAAATAGCTCTTAACCCGATTCCCGATATCAAAACCGGTTATAAATTCACCCTCGTCCGCCGCACACTTGCAGCTCCTGACAACTGGGAGAAATTTGGAGTTGAAGAATATGCATATTTCAATGCATTTCCAACCTATAATTATACCTCTCCCCATAATATCCTCAAATGGACAGAAAGGACACAGGTTGCCGACGGGGCCTCATGTTACTCAAACTGCCATATCAGAAATGCAGATGGCCTGTTGGTAAACAAAAACCTCTACCTCTTTGAAGCGGACCTCCTGGAGTGGGAAAAATCAGCAACCACTTCAATAACAGTTGACGGAAAGCTTCCTGCCAGCTGGTCGAACTAATATGAAATGATATGTAATTCACTATGTTAAACTAAATAAACCAATCTTATGTCAAAATTCAGATTTTATTTGTTAAGTATCTTTTTCATTGCGACACTTACCACGTCCTGTAATAAGGATGAAGAAATAATCGTCAATGAATCTCAGGTTCTTGCAGAATACCTCGAATCTACACAGTCTCCGCTTATGAAGGACTATGTAAACACTGATATGCCGGCAATTATTTCGGCATCAGATTTGAAATCACTGAACGAAACCAATCAGGTTTACATAATCGACATCAGGTCAGCTGCTGACTTTGCAACCGGCCATATCAAAAATGCCCATAATGTTGCTTTATCAGGAATTCTCTCGCACATTGAAGAAGTTGATTTGAGCAGCTATACAAAGGTTGCAATTGTGTGTTATTCAGGACAGACTGCCGGTTATGCCACTACCCTTTTAAGAGTAATGGGATACGATAAGGTATTCTCACTGAAATTCGGTATGTCATCATGGAACACTGCTTTTGCCAATGGCTGGAAAACAGCTGTAGCTGCAGGAAACGCTTATTCAACTCAGTTTGTTTCAACTGTTACTGAAAAAGGTGCCGCAGGTGAACTTCCTGTTTTAGAAACCGGATTTACAACAGGCCAGGATATCCTGGAAGCAAGAGTTGCTGAACTTCTTGCAGCAGGTTTTGATCCTGCTAAAGTATCCAATCAGACTGTATTTGCCAATTTATCAAACTATTACATTGTAAACTATTGGCCGGCAGCACAGTATACTGATCCGGGCCACATTCCCGGTGCCATTCAATATACTCCAAAAGAATCTATTAAGCTTGCCCTTGATTTGAAAACACTGCCTACCGACAAACCGATTGCAGTTTATTGCTACACAGGGCAAACCAGTGCTGCTTTGGTTGCGTATCTTCGTTTATTGGGATATGATGCCAAATCACTGCTCTATGGAACCAATGGAATGATTTATGATATAATGGTTTCCAAATCGATGACCATCTTTAGCGATGCAGCGATTATGGGTTACGATTACGAATAAATCAGCTAAATGATTGCAGAAAGAGCTTTCTCAACAGGAAAGCTCTTTTTTTATGTAATTTATTTTCCCGAATCTTTCTTCAGAAAACGTTTTATCCAAAACGGTACTTAGTTCATATAGATTTAAAGCCTTTTCAAGATATTCAGTTTTCATGGAGGGATCGTACATCATTCCAAGTTCATGCAATAGATCTGCAAGCAATTCTATATTAGCTGCATTGAAACCGTGCAATCCGGAAATGTACGGTTCAATCTGAGCTTTTTCGAGGGAAAGAAAAAATTCTGTATCGAAACCGATTTCATTCAAAAGCATTTCCTTTTCTGTTTCAAACAGCTTTTCCGTTTTAGTAATTTCGCTTTCCCTGATTGCAATCATTTTGCTAAGCATCATTGCCAGCATTTTCCCTATTTTCTCAATTTCCCTGAGAAGGTAGTCCCGTTGTTCCATAATTTTGATATTTTTACGTTTCGCGGTTACTAACAAATGTAATGATATGCAGCTAATTATAAAAAATGCGAAAGAAATACTTTTAAGTATACTTTTAAGTGTTGTTGTCTCAAATAGCTTCTCCCAATACAAAAAGAATGCAGCGATTCTTGAAATTGCCGGTAAGTCTTTTACCATTTTTGATGTTTCCTATGAACGTTATTTTTCAGAGAAGTTTCATCTGGGAACAGGATTAGGAATAGGTCAGAGGAGTAATCTGGTATACGGGAACGGCACCTTCATTAAACGCATCAATTTTACCATTCCGGTTTATGGAGCATATGCCTTTGGACTTAAAAAACATCATGCAATTTCGGAATTCGGATTATGTTTTCAGGGAACGTACGATTCGGATTTTAAGACAAATTTTACCGAAAAAATACCTTTTATATCAATAGGATATGAATTTAAGTCGGAGAGATTTATTTTCAGAGCCCCTTTGTATCTCGCGTACATCGGGGATTATGACTTTTTACCTTCAGTTATACCCTGGCTTGGTCTGAGTGTTGGAATCCCCTTCTAGGCGAAAAGTTCCTTAAAATAAGCCATGCTGGTTAAGATGAAAATGATGACCCTTTTGCCGGACCAACCTTTCGGGGGGGATGTATTCCTTATTCTCTTACTAATTCGGAAATGTGAATTATGTGTTTATAACTTGCTATATTAATTTAGATTGAATTAAAATAAAATATGTAGTTTGGTGCATTAGTTTAGAGTAAGGCGGAACCGAAAAGCCAATAGAGTAGGGAAAACAAAAAAATCAATAAAAATGGCTACATCTGCAGCAAAACCAAAAAAAGCTCCGGCAAAAGCCGGAAAGGCAACTGCTTCAAAACCAAAACCGAAAGGTAAATAATATCAATTCTTTATCAGGGGAGCATTTTGCTCCCCTTTTTTATTATATTGGTAGTGAAATAGGAAGATCCCTCGGTTTTGAAGTTTCTGATTGAGAAAGATTTTATAACAGATTCAGGCCGGTAGCTTTCCAAAAATTAAGTCATGCGCAGGTTTATTTCAGTTTTATTATTATTCATGGTTACTATTGCTGGTCCTCTTTTGGCTCAATACGAAAATATTAGTGCTGAAAGAAGAACAGATACGATTACCATGAAAAAGATGAAGGTGGTAGCCTATGTTCCAAACTGGACAAATCTGTTTGTCAACCCAGGATTAATTGACTATTCAAAACTTACCCATATAAACATTGCCTTTGAGAACCCCGACACCGCCGGAAACCTGTCATGGAATCCCGGCAATCAGGCGCTGATAGAAAAGGCTCATGAAAACGGTGTAAAAGTTCTTGTTTCCATTGGGGGAGGGGCAGAATCAGGTGATTCAGTAATACGTGAAAAGTATTTCAGACTTATCAACGATTCAAACCGATATGAATTTATTTCAAAAATTTCCGCCTATATCGTTTACCATGATTTAGACGGATTGGATGTTGATTTGGAGGGACCGGCAATTAATTCAGATTACGGCAATTTCATAAGGGTTCTGTCAGATTCGCTGAAACCTCGCGGTAAAATTCTTACAGCTGCATTATCCAGGGGTTATGGCGGGACAAAAGTAACAGATGAGACCCTGCAGTATTTCGATTTTATTAATATCATGGCTTATGATGCAACCGGACCCTGGAACAGGAAAAACGCAGGACAACATTCTTCCTATGCACTTGCCGAAAGTCATCTGAAATATTGGAAATCACGCGGACTTTCTCAGGAAAAAGCAATTCTCGGTGTTCCGTTTTATGGTTATGGTTTCAGAAAAGATTACAGCCAACAGACCTTTTCATATTCCTATCTTCTGGAGAATTATTCGCATGCCGACAAAAAGGATAAGGTAGGCCGAAGGATTTATTATAACGGGATCCCAACCATAAAACGAAAAACCAGACTTGCCATGCAGCAGGGCGGGGGCATTATGATCTGGGAGCTAAGTTCAGATGCATTTGGTGCGAAATCGCTGTTGCTGGCCATAGATCAGGCAATAAAAGGAATGGATTATTCACTCTGATTATCAGAATACTCCTGTCGAAGGATAGCAACAAAAACTCTGTATTAACGGTTCTTAAGGATTGGCTTTTCCAATAAGGGATTCGATTTTCTCAATAAGTTTTTCAACAGGATTGAAGAGAGGCATAGTTTTCTCATTGTCAAAGTCATAAAAATCACCATAGTCTCCTTTTTGTCTCCAGTCAAATAATTCAACAAATACTCTACCTAGTTCTTTATCAATAAGTCCGGATTTAATAAAATGCAGGGTAAATTGATGTTTGAGTCCCGCATGAGAGTTAGCATTGATGTCGTATTTATAGAGTAATGAAGAAATTGCATAGAAACAGGCATAGTAAAGTCTGTTGATAGCAGAATTCCAATGTTTGTTTTCTGCTAATAATTTCGCAGCCTCAAGAGTTTCTTTAGCACTTTTTAATCGATAACTAACGTACTCTTGTTTTTGGGATTTTGTCATATGTTGATCCCTTCTCGTTTAATATTTTGGTAGAGGGGGGTAACTTTATGCCTGTTTTCCCAAATGTGGTTCTGATATACAAAAGTTGAGAAAACCTCACCTGTTTCAATTTCCAGATCAAAAAGATTATTTCTAAATGATCTTTCTATTTCATATGTAACTGGAAAATCTGTAAGAATTAAAATATCCCAATCAGATTCTTCTTTAGCATCTCCTCTAGCCCTGGAGCCAAAAATGATCACCTTTGCTTTAGGGTCAATTGGATCAATGCAATTCCTTATCCTTTTGGCGATATAACTATCTTCTCGTTTCATTTAGCAAATTTACAAATTATTTACAATTGATTGAAGTCCTACCTGTTTTTGTAAAATTTGCAAAGCCACCCTCCATTTACAGTTATAATTTTATTCATCGCAAGTGGTTATAATAAACCTGTTAAAACATTCTGAAATTGTTGTTATGTCAGGTATTGAAGAAACTTATTGTCATATCATTTGTTTTACCAGCAAAGTAAATCAGGTTATATGAAAATTGGAATAATAGGTAGCGGAATGGTTGGTGCTACTTCGGCATTTGCAATTATGATGCGAAAAGCGGCAGGAGAAATAGTGCTTATTGATGCCAACGAAAAAAGGTCGGTTGCTGAAGCGGAAGACATAAAACACGCGGTTCCGTTTGCTCATGCAACCAATGTTTATGCTGGTTCTTATAAAGATTTGAAAGATGCAAAAATAGTAGTCATTGCTGCTGGTGCAAGCCAAAAACCCGGGGAGAACAGGTTAATGCTTATGGAAAGGAATGCGTCTATCTTTAAAGACATTATTTCAAATGTGGTAAAATTTACTCCTGACACTATTTTTCTGATAGCAACAAACCCGGTAGATATTTTAACGCATATTTCGATAAGTATTGCTAAGGAATATGGAGTTCCCTCTACCCGGATTATCGGAACAGGAACAACCTTAGATACAGCGCGGTACAGAACCCTCCTTGGGGATCTGATGGGCGTCGATTCTCAAAATGTTCATGCGTATGTAATTGGCGAACATGGCGATTCAGAAGTGCTTACCTGGTCTAATATAGATATCGGGGGAGTCCCTTTTGAAGATTTTATTGAATTCAGAAAAATTAAGTTCAGCGAAAAGGTAAAAGACAGCATTGATGATGGAGTGCGCAACGCAGCCTATAAAATTATAAATGGTAAGGGATCAACTTATTACGGTATTGCAGGTGCAATTGCAAAACTTGTGGATGTGATCAACAGGGATAATCGTGCGGTATTGACTGTCAGCACTTTTATGGAAGATGTGGAAGGAGTTAAAAATGTAACACTCTCGCTCCCTCATATCATTGGAGGATCAGGAGATATGGGAGTTCTTCCTATCAGTCTCAACGTGAAAGAAAAAACCCTTTTAAAGAAAAGTGCAGAAATCATCAGGGGGAAAATTGATGAATATGAGAAGAAAGGGTAATTATCTGATGAAATTCATATATTCTTTTTTTTCTTTTTCCGGGGGAGAAATGGTTTTTGACGTGGCTTCCTTCATTTTAAGCAGCCAGGCCATATTTTTACCAAGTACACGCATAATCTGTTTCCCTTCTTCATCTCTCTCAACCTCTCCGGCAGCTCCACCGTGTATCACGTTCCAGTAATTGGATGAGGCTATGAGCATTTCGGTATAACTCAAATAATGGTTCAGACAATCGAGTGTTGACGATCCGCCCGTTCTCCTTACCGCCACAACTGCAGCGCCTACCTTATGTCGAAAGAGGTTGCCGTTCGATCCCGAGACAAAAAACAGGCGATCCAGAAAACACTTCATGGTTCCGGCCACTCCCGAATAATAAACCGGAGAGCCAAGTATGATACCGTCGAACTCCTTTATTTTTTGCAGCCACAGGTTGAGGTCGTCGGTTTTGATGCTGCATTTCTCATCTTTATTTACAACACATTTCCGGCAGGCTGTGCAGCCATGAATCATCTTATGTCCAATATGAAGAATCTCGAAATCAATTCCTTCAGAAACAAGTTCATTACCAATCATTTGCAAGGCATGAAAGGTGTTTCCTTCTTTATTTGGACTTCCGTTAATGGCGATTACTTTCATAGAATAAGTTTTAATGTTTAAAGCATAATTAATTCAAAGATAAATATTTCAAACTGCCTGATTGCAGAAATCCGAAAGCAGTTACCACATTTAGCCGGATA
>CAYOLQ010000137.1:0-8881 GCA_964404825.1 uncultured Chitinophaga sp. | reverse complement strand
CTGATGTGCACCGGTTGAGAAAAATAATACCGGCTTGTCCTTCGCATAAAACGCGGCATGATCAGACGGACCATATCCGGCTTCACTTAAGCTGAAATGGAAAGGAGAATTCTTTTCAGTCTCCGAAAGGATGGATTTAAATTCTGCAGATGTACCAACTCCTCCGATTTGTATGCTGGAATCCCGTAAACGACCAACCATATCAAGATTTAACATAAGCTCAATTTTATCGAGGGGAACAGGGGGGTGGGAGACAAAATAATTCGATCCGATTATTCCTTTTTCTTCGGCACCAAAAGTTGCAAAAATAATACTCCGGGCGGGTTTTAACCGACTGTATTTTTCAGCTAATTCCAACACAGCAGCAACACCCGATGCATTATCATCAGCCCCATAATGAACAGCAATAGTATCGGGTACTCTGGAAGAGTTGCCTTGTCCTCCCATTCCCAAATGGTCGTGGTGGGCACCAATAACAATAAATTCCTCCGACAAGACAGGATCACTCCCCTTTAACCATGCAATTACATTACCTGTTTTTGTTTTTTGAAGCACAACATCTGAAATTGCTTTAATTCTTGTCTTCGATTCAAAAGATTTGTTCAAATTTTTCTGAAATAGTTCATCTTCAAGTTTCGAAACTGACTTTCCGTCTGAAAGCAGAATTCTATCAGCAAAAGTCCGTGTAATCTGGAAACATGGAATGCCAACTTCTGAAAGATTAACCGCCATTGCATTCAGTTCATCCCTGGCATCAAATTTAGAACCCGAAACCATAAGAATCCCGGCGGCTCCTTTATCCCTGGCAAGCATTGCCTTATCTCTGTCCTTTTCTACTCCTGTTAATGCGTTTTTCTGATCAACTGAAAGAGGGTTTCCCCGAAAAACCAGAACCCATTTGCCGGTAACATTTAAACCCTGATAATCATTATAATTAAGCGTATCATTTTTAAAATCTATACCGTAACCGGCAAATACCAGCGGCGCATCAACTTGTGCGTTGGACGAAAAACTGAACGGCATCAAATCCAAAGTGCTTCCTTGTTCATTTCCGTTGATTAGAATAGAGTTGGAGTCACCTTGCTTGCTACTACTTATAAAATCGAAACTCTGTATCCCTGATTCATTGAAAAACTCAAGACCGTAGGATTTGAATTCATCAGAAATGAATTTCATCAGTATTGAATCTTCAGGAGTTCCGGGACTTCTTCCCTTTAACTGCTCCCCGGCCAGAAAGTTTATATGCATTTTTAGTTCTTCTCCCGTAATATCCGGATTATTCTGAGAACTGCATGAATAGGTGCTTAGAAGAATAAAGCTAAGTAAAAAATTGAGTATTTTTTTCATAATTATTTTCTCTTTGTTGAGGGAATAAATATACTGACTTTTTTAAAGAAATTGTCAATCACCGCAATCCTGCATACTCTTAATAGATTTTTTCGCCCTACCTCAACCCCTCCCGCAGGTTTTAGGGCCTTTCCAAAACATTTGATCAACTAGTCTATTCCTAAACTTCTTTCTCTGAAGAATTTCTTAATAATAAGTCATTAAAAACACTTAATCTATATTCATCAGGAATGATTGCGAAGCTCCAGAAGCCTCTTCAAACTTGGGGAGGGTTTGGGGTGGGACAATCCGGACAAAGTCCCTTAAAGAGTGATATATTTTTCAATCGGCAGCATGAATTTTTTGAAAAAATGATTTCTTTTTAGATAAAATTTGGATTAAAAGAAATAATTATCGTAGTTTTACAAACTTGTTTAACAAATGTGTTAAACATAAATGTTAGCAGAATGAAATCCCCTGAAATAAAAATATTATCAAAGGAAATGGAGGATAAAATTATGTTATCCGCCAGCAGGCTTTTTGTATTAAAAGGTAAAGCCGGTACTTCCATGCAGGACATTGCAGAAGAAGCTGGAATTAACAGAACCTTGCTAAATTATTACTTCCGAAGCAAGGATAATCTCTTTGAACAGGTTTACATGAGAATATTTTCACGGTTTCTGCCTTCAATTGTTGAAATGCTGGGTTCTGATCTGCCAGTTACGAAGAGGTTAGAGAAGGTTATTGATTATTACTTTGACATGCTGATCGAAAATCCTGTTATACCATTATTTATTCTTCAGGAATTAACTTCAAATCCGCAGCGTATAATAACTTCCATGAAAAGCAGTGGATTGAATATTGAATACATATTCAAATCGATAGAAGCAGAAATGGATAAAGGGAATTTCAGGAAAATGGATCCCAAAGAAATAATGATAAATTTAATGTCACTGATTATATTTCCATTCGCTGCACGAAGAATCCTCGAAGAAATTGTTTTTTCGGGTGATTCGAAAGCTTATTCCGAATTTATTCTGAAGCGAAAGGAAAATTTGAAAATTTCATTTCTTCAATCTATTAAACCCTGATACAATGTTTAAAAAGTATACTTTGATATTGATTTTTCAGGCAGGTATTTTATTTTCGTGTCATGCACAGACTAGAATTACATTGGAATGGTGCCTTGACAGGGCTAGTCTGAATAATCCCAGATCATCCGATTCCGCGAGTATGTCCGCAGTTTCTGATAATAAAATGAGAAACATCCGCTCAGGAAACCTTCCTCAGTTCGAACTAAACGGAAAAGCAAGTTACCAGTCTGATGTGATTGCCCTTGATATGAGTATACCGATTCCCGGGATTACATTTCCTCAGAGTCCAAGGGATCAATATAAACTGAGCCTTGATATAACCCAGAATATCTATGATGCCGGATTCTCAAAAAGCAAACAGGAAATTGAAGAAGTAGTCAGAAAACTGGAATTATCCCAGCTTGAAATGGATATCCGTAGTTCCAGGATGCTGGTTAAAGATTTGTATTATAACGTATTGATTATTCAGACGAACCAGAAAATTATTGAGATTTCTTTGAACCAATTACTTGAAAACCGAAACGTAATTCAAACCGGAATTAAAAACGGTGTTCTTTTAAGCACAGATCTTGATTTACTGGATGTTGAAATCATTAAACTCCAGCAATCAAAAACAGAGTTGCAAAAGACCCGTATTGCAGGTCTGGAAATGCTTTCGCTTAAAACTGGTGTAACTATTCCTGAGTCAACCGTTCTTGAAACAACGGGTTTTGTGATCCCGGAAAGTGATTCATTATCCAGAATTGAACAAAGTCTTTTTGAACTTCAGGGGGATCAACTGGAAAAAAGTAAAGCCCTGTCAAAAACAAAATCACTTCCAAGAGTCTTTGCATTCGGACAATTTGGATACGGTAATCCTGCGTTGAATATGCTGAAGGACGAGTTTGAACCATATTATGTTGTCGGGGCTGGACTTAAATGGACATTGTGGGACTGGAAAACTCATACCCGGGAGAAAGAGATTCTGAGTTTACAGCAAAATATTATCCAAAACCGAAAGTCACAATTCGAAATGGATATTAATGCAGCGCTGATAAATCAAAGAACGACCATAACCAACCATGAAGAAAACATAATTGCTTATGAGAAGATTCTTGAATTACGAAGCAGGATTGCCCTTATTTCAAACCAGCAATTGCAGAAGGGTGTAATTAAAACGATGGATTATATCACTTATGTAAATCAGGAGACAATCGCAAAAATTCAGCTTGAAAATGAAAAAACTCTCCTGCAGCAATCAATAGCAAAATATCTTGAAATCCAGGGAGAACTATAAAACCGATAATCATGAACAAATTAGCTTTTCTTTCTACAGTTTTTATTTGCTTAGCAGGTTCCTGCAAAAATGATACTCCGGAAGCCTTTGCATATGGCAATTTTGAATCGGAGGAAATAATTATTTCTGCAGAATCATCCGGAAAACTGACAGAATTCTTAGTAGATGAGGGAATGACACTAAAAAAGGGCGAGTATTGTGGCGCGATAGATACTTCCCAATTACACCTGAAAAAACTTCAGCTTTTGACAGGCCTGAACTCATTAAAAGCACGATCCCTGCAACTTGACAAAAACCTTCGTGTAAATGAAGTTAGTATGGATAACCTGCAAAGAGAAAAGAATCGTATTTCTGAGCTTTTCGGGGGAGGAGCAGCAACTGCCAAGCAATTGGATGACATTAACGGACAGATCGAAATGTTAAAAGCCCAGACAGAAGCCCTTGCTTCGCAAAAAACTACAATTTTTGCCGAGAGGGAGTCACTCGACATACAAATACTCCAGATAAATGATTTGATACATAAATCACTTATCTATTCGCCTGCCTCAGGCACAGTACTCGAAAAATATAATTATTCCGGGGAACTGGCAGTTGCCGGCAAACCCTTATTTAAAATGGCTGATTTGTCTGAATTGATCCTGCGGGTTTTTGTTTCCGGTAATCAGCTGGAGAAGCTTAAAATCGGCGAAGAAGTTAATGTGTTAATTGATGCAGAATCTGAAAATATGAAGCAATACAAAGGAACCATTACATGGGTTTCTGCTAAATCAGAATTTACACCCAAAATAATTCAGACGCGGGATGAACGGGTTAATCTGGTATACGCAGTAAAAATAAGAGTAACGAACGATGGGAGTCTGAAGATCGGGATGCCCGGAGAAATTGTGCTCTGAGTTTAACTTTTATTGATATAACGAATAGTAAAACAGATACATATATTACTATAATGCCGGAAATTCTCGTCCATCAGCTTGAAAAAACCTACGGCGCAATTAAGGCACTGAATAATATCTCCTTTCAGGTTGATAATGAGGAAATATTTGGAGTAATTGGTCCGGATGGTGCAGGTAAAACCAGTCTGTTCAGGATTCTGGTGTCACTAGTACTCCCTGAAAAAGGCAAAGCAGAAATGGCAGGTTTTGATGTAGTTAAGGATTATGTGAAGGTCCGAAACATTGTAGGGTACATGCCAGGTCGCTTCTCCCTCTATCAGGATATGAGCGTAGAGGAAAACCTGAATTTTTACGCCACTGTTTTTGGAACCAGCATTGAAGAGAACTACGATCTAATACGGGATATTTATGTGCAGATTGAACCTTTCAGGAAACGTCTGGCAGGCAGGTTATCCGGCGGAATGAAACAAAAACTGGCATTATCATGTGCATTGATTCACCGGCCCCAAATCCTTGTCCTCGATGAACCTACAACCGGTGTGGATGCAGTTTCAAGGGTTGAGTTCTGGGATCTGTTGCATAAAATCAGGAAGGAAGGCATTACGATAATTGTTTCAACACCCTATATGGATGAGGCTGCACGCTGCGACCGGGTAGCTCTCATGCAAAAAGGGGAATTCCTGGGAATAAATAAGCCTGCTGAAATTTACAGAGGATTTACAAAGATTTTGTACGAACTAAAACCTGCTCAGGGGGCATACAAATTGCTTAGAAGTATCCGTCTGGAGGAATGGTGCGGAAATGCATGGTTATTCGGACAATCTGTGCACCTTACATTAGACGACAATTCAGCTGAAAAGAAGTTTCTGATTTACTCTGAAAAAGAAAATATAGTTCATCATAAAATCAACGCAGGAATAGAAGATACATTCATGGAATTAATGAAGAATGCATAATATGCCGGACTCAGAAAACATAATAGTTGTAAAGAATCTGGTAAAGAGGTTCGGTAATTTTACTGCAAACGATAATCTTTGCTTTGAAGTGAAAAGAGGAGAGATATTTGGATTTCTGGGTGCAAATGGTGCCGGTAAAACCACTGCGATCCGCATTCTCTGTGGCTTATCTTATCCCACATCCGGAGAGATAAATGTTGCCGGTCTCGACGTCTACACTCAAAGGGAACTCCTCAAAAAGAATATTGGCTACATGAGTCAGAAATTCTCTTTGTATGATGACCTCACCATTGCTGAGAATATCAGATTTTATGCTGGAATATACGGGCTGGGCAAAAAAGTTATAAGTAGCAGAACCGACGAACTGCTTGAGCGGCTTGGACTGACAGAAATCCGGAACAGGCTCATTCGTGATATACCCCCCGGATGGAAGCAAAAATTAGCATTTTCAGTTGCTGTTTTTCATAATCCATCGGTTGTTTTTCTCGATGAACCTACAGGCGGCGTAGATCCGGTGACCCGCCGGCAGTTTTGGGAAATGATAAATGAAGCAGCCGGGGCAGGGATAACCATATTTGTAACAACGCATTACATGGATGAGGCGGAATATTGCGACAGGGTTTCCATTATGGTAAACGGTAAGATAGCAGCTCTCGATACACCGTCGAATCTCAAAGAAAAATATAATACAGACAATATGAACGGGGTTTTTCTGACCCTTGCAAGAGGAGAAAACTAAAATGACAAAAAGGAAATTTGCAGCTATTTTTGATATGGATGGAGTTATTGTCGATAACGATATATATCACTTCAAAGCATGGGAGGTACTTTGTAAGAACTACGGTCTTAAAACCAGTCCCGAAGAAGTCAAATCATGGTTTGGAAACACCAATCCAATGATTCTGAAAAAGCTTTTTGGTGATTCACTGGATACTGAAGCGATAGATCGGCTGGGAAACGAAAAGGAGTTGATCTACAGAGAGATATATCTCCCCGATATAAAACCTGTTCACGGACTTAAATCATTTTTGGACGATCTCAGGAACTGTAATATTACCATAGCCATCGCCACCTCCGCGCCAACTGTAAATGTGGATTTTGTGCTGGAACAAACCGGATTAAAGGAATATTTTCAGTTTATTGTAGACGCTTCCATGATTACAGAAGGAAAGCCTTCACCAGAAATTTACCTTAAAGCCTCAGAGGTTTTAAAATTGATGGTTTCAGATTGTCTGGTTTTCGAGGATTCATTCCATGGAATTGAATCTGCCAGAAGAGCCGGAATGAAAGTAGTTGGAGTGGCTACAACACATCATTCATCAAAATTAAATGGCACAATTTTAAATATTGAAAATTTTAAGAATATAAATGCCGGGAAAGTAATACAGATACTCAATAATTGGTAAAATGAAGAGATACTGGGGCTTTGTTATTAAGGAGTTTTATCATATTTTCCGGGATTTCCGGACATTACTGATACTTTTTGGAATTCCGGTTGCTCAGGTTTTGATTTTTGGTTTTGTTGTATCAAATGACATCAGAAATATCAAAATCTCCATCCTTGATTATTCGAATGACGAAATAACACGGAAAATATCCGACAAGATACTTTCGGGCGGATATTTTGAATTGCATTCCTATCTCTCCGATTATAATCAGATTGAAGATGCTTTTCGTACAGGAAATGTAAAAGAAGTCATAATTTTTGAGCCGGACTTTTCGAAAAATATGGGTAAAACCGGAAGTGCTTCACTGCGGATTGTGTCAGATGCTTCGGATGCTAATACCGGAAGACTCATTGCAACTTACACTCAGGGGATTATTATGAATTACCTTCAGGAGACAATAGCCGAGAGGAATAATTTACCCTATACAATACAAGCGGAATCCAGGATGTATTTTAACCAGGGCATGAGAGGCGTGTATATGTTCGTTCCGGGAACCATGGCACTGATTCTGACGCTTATTTCTGCATTAATGACCTCCATATCGATTACACGCGAGAAGGAAATGGGAACCATGGAAGTGTTGCTGGTTTCACCTCTAAAACCCATTCAGATTATTCTGGGTAAAGTTACACCCTATATTTTATTGGCATTTATAAATGCTATCATGATTCTCCTTCTGGGTTATTTTGTTTTTAAACTCCCGGTAAACGGAAGTCTTGTATTATTACTTCTGGAAACGATACTTTACATCACGCTGGCCCTTTCTCTGGGGATTTTCATTTCAACAGTAGCCAAAAATCAACAGATGGCGATGTTTATTTCTATGCTGGCCCTTATGCTTCCAACAACACTTCTTTCGGGTTTTATTTTTCCGGTCGAAAACATGCCTGCTATATTGCAATGGTTATCTGCAATAATACCTCCCAGATGGTTCATTGTTATTCTTAAAAACATAATGTTAAAAGGCGTTGGAATTGTATTTATCTGGAAGGAAACCCTGATTTTGACAGGAATGACAGTTCTTTTCATTGCATTGAGTGTTAAGCGTTTCAAAATCAGACTAGAATAAGATCCTATGAGAATATTGCTCGCTATACTAAGAAAAGAGTTTACCCAGATTTTCAGAAACCGGGTAATGTTACCCTTTATTTTTGTAGTACCCATTATCCAGATGGTTGTCCTGGTTTTTGCTGCTAATCTTGAAATGAAGGAGATACGACTCTATACTGTTGATTTAGACCTTACAGAAACCTCCAGACAACTCAGAAATGAGTTTTCATCTTCTGCTTTTTTCAAAGATAAGGGTAACGGATTTAGCCTGGCTGAGGGAGAGGAGATGCTCTTAAAGGACAAAGCCGACCTGATTCTTGTCTTTAACAGGGGTTTCGCAGAATCGTTAAGGAAGGAGAATAAATCGGATGTTCAGCTTCTTATTAATGCCATTAATACAACCAAGGCAGGTCTTGTTTTCGCTTATTCAGAAGCCATTATCCGCGAATTCAATCAGGATATCAGGCTCGATTGGCTTGGTATTTCTTCTGTGGCCGGTTTTGAAAATATTGACATAACTTACAGCTATTGGTACAACTCCGAATTAAATTATAAAATCTTTATGCTTCCGGGGATTTTGGTAATTCTTGTAACAATTATCGGAATGTTTCTGGCTGCAATGAATCTGGTAAGAGAAAAGGAACTGGGAACTGCTGAGCAGATTAATGTTACCCCGGTAAGAAAAATACATTTTATTGCTGGCAAACTCCTTCCATTCTGGGTAATTGCTATGTTCGAACTGGCATTCGGGTTAACAATCGGGCGCATTTTCTTTCACCTTCCTATTGTGGGAAATCCCGCTTTACTTTTCGGATTTGCTGCAGTGTATCTGGTTGCG
>CAYOLQ010000136.1:0-8944 GCA_964404825.1 uncultured Chitinophaga sp. | reverse complement strand
TGGAGTGTAGAGGAAAACCCTTTAATGCAGAATGATTTTTCAATTGTCTGTAGCAGTCTGTAAGCTTCTCTGTAACTGAAAATCCTGATTGCGGGTAGAAACAAAGGGTATTTATACTTAGTAAAGTTGAGGTAGAGGCAGACATTGAATCTCAGTTTAGTGCATGAGGTTAAGATGCTGTAAAAATATAAAAAAAACGGGTTTTGCAGATACTAACTCACTGCAATTCCGGCTAAATTAGATGCCTTAACCGATACTGCATGGTTGAAACAGCATCTGGCAACAGAAGTGAAATAAAGAACTGAACAGATTGAATTACCGGGAATCCGATTTAATCACTTTCATGATTTTGTGATCATTTCCTGCATCTAACCTGATAACATACATCCCGGGGAGCATTTCAGAGAAATCAATTTTTTGGTGAAATTGCGACTGCGATTTCCTGTACGTCGTTTTTCTGAGAACTTGTCCGGTGGGATTGAAAATGCGTATTTCAACCTGACCGGAAAAGGCGCTGGTAAAGCTTAATTCGGCAGAGTCGTAAACAGGATTTGGAAAAATACTCAGACCTGAGGTACTTGAAATAGCAGGATTCACAGTGCTTACAGGATTTGTGGTTGGTCCGATTACAAGCTGCATCAATCCAAAAATGGAGGCGTTTTTATACGATTCATTGCTGTTAGCCTGAGTCTGGAATTTTGAAGCAATAAAGTTATCGCGCTGAGGATTTACCGAGGAATTATCATTATCGCAATAAGCAGCTGAAAATCCCAGTTTTTTACCCGTCTGAAGGGTTGAACTGTGGTCTGCTGTTGAACCCGGAGTATATGTGTCCTTCATAACAATATGTGAAAATTCCCAGACATAAACATTTCCGGTTTGTACTCTTTTAAATTCCGGAAAATGGTCTTTGTAGTTTACACGCGTTGATCCCCACATATCAACCGCATCATAATCGGTGCTCTGATTACCCCCTGTAATGTGATATGCGAAGGCATTATTGGTTGTTTCATGGGCTCCCCCGGAACGGTTTTCATCTATGAAGATTTCTACCACATCATATTTCCAGTAATCGCCGTTGCTGCCGGAAAAAACATAACCGTTTACGAACTTGTCATCTGTAATTTCAAACAGAAAATACAACATATTTTCCTGTTCACTCCAGACAACTTTAAAACGACCCGTAAAGTCAGCTGCACTCATAGTGGCATTATAAGGTATCCATACATAAGGCATTGGATTCCAGGCTGCTGAATCCCAGCAAATATCAGATCCATCTCCATCAATTACAGGAATGCTTAGAATCTTCGGTACATTTATAGTATCTCCTTTGGTTGGATTTGCAGCAGATAGAAATTGAAAACTGATAATTAATAATCCAGTCAGTAGACAGGTACTTAAGAGATGCTTAAATCGGATCATAATACTAATTAAGAATGAAGGTAAAGGTTTTAGTCAGGAGGCAAAAGTATACATTTTTCGCGGTAAAGCAGGGTGGGAGATCCAATAATTTCAAGCGTAATAAAAACCGGATTAATAGTAATTTACATAATCGTGGTTTTCATCGGAAATTGTATCTATCCTCACTGAATTATCAAACAGTACGTCTTTTGTTTTTTTGGTTAGCATTTCTTTCAAATCTGTTGTGTCGATTTTTACTTTTCCATCTACAAGAACCGGAATATTGTAATTCCACCGGAACGATTTGTAAAAAAGAGGATCTTCCTGAGGCAGAACAAATGGCTTATGAAAAGTACCGTTGGAATCAAAATATGCGAAATAAGGACGTGTAGCTAATTCATCCAGTCGCTTGCTGCTAAAGACCATCCAACGGCCATTTTTCGACCAGGAATGATAACTTTCTGTAAACGGGCTGTTAAGTACGTCCGCCCTGGAGTAAATTTTTGTAGTCAGGTCGTATACATACAAATCACTTTTTTTATCGAAAATTGAGAAATAGCTGTGATCGATCATGCAGAATACAATATACCTGCCATCAGGGGAAGCTGCCGGCCAGGTTATACTCATACCGGTTTCTTTCGATGATATAAGCGTTTCCGGCTCTCCCCAGATATTCTTATCAGCATCATATGAAACTCTCATCAGATCGTATCTTGCATTTACCCAGCTTGTCATATCGGCGGTTGTTTTGGAAGCACTGATATAATAAAGCCACTTACCGTCAGGCGACCAGTTCGGGGATGTTTCCCTTCTTGGAGACGATATCCCGGGCGAAGTTGAAAGTGTATTCGTACTCAAATTATAAACTACCAGATCCGATGCTTTATCACAAACCTCCACAAGCTTGTTTTCATCGTAGGTAAAGTATACAAACAGCCGGTTCAGAGAAAATGCAATTAAATTACCATTGGGATGCCAGGCTGTGTAAGCGGCAGGCGACATGGTAAATTCTGTTTTTGTATTGTATTTGGTAAGATTTCCGTCTGAATAGATAAGTGTCCCCGGAGATGATTTACGAATGTGCATCGACATCTTATCAGGATTGTTATTGCTGAAAGAATGGCAGTTTATGCAGGGCCTGTCAGGGTTTGATGTGTTTTCCAGGATCACAGACTCTTCGGAATTTTCCATATTATGCTGGTAAATCCCCAGCTTGTCCTTATCCTGATATATAAGACCAATTAACCGGTAAACCAGATTGTTATCAATGGACTCCTGTGCAATTGTGTCGGTAATACTGTTGTATTTCAGCCAGTTATCCTGTTTCACATACACGTCAATGTTCAGACAATTACCTTTATTGTTCTCAAGCATTGTCTTCCATTTTTTTGCGGGGATAATAATTTTGGGAGATGCTTGCCGGATCTTTATTTTACTCCCGTTTTCGGAATAAATCTCCACCAGGTATTTGCTTCCTGTCTCTTCGATAAAGAAATTCAAAGGGGAGATATTTGAGGGTATGACGAGGGAGGTGTAATCCGGAAAAATCTGAGGAAGCCTGTCTGTTTCCTTAGGATTATTTAAAGGGAAGCTGCATCCCGATGCAATCAGAATTATCAGAAATTGTGCGTGTAAAAGGTATTGCTTTATTCGCATTATCTTAAATTTATCACTTCTTCGGACTGCAATTACATAATATCCCGCTAATAAAAAAAATAAAGGGACCTTTTCATTTAATAACTTATAAGAGCAGAGTAAATCAGATTTCTGAACTGTTGATTTATGTAGGTATTTGAAAAAGGATGAACATTGGTATAAATCAGAATGATCATATCCTCCTTTGGATCTATTATAAAATCTGTGGAATACATTCCCCCCCAGCCAAAAGCGTTGAGAGTACCGGGATGCCTGGTCAAACTTTTTTCTGTTAAGGTTTCGAAGCCAAGGCCAAATTTATGCTGCCTGGTCCAAACCTCATTTTCACCAATCTGGTTGGTTATCATGAGATCAATGGTTTTTCTGCCCAAAATCTGCTTCCCGTTAAAAGATCCCCCGTTTAAAAGCATTTTACAAAAGTTAGCGTAATCCTGAATGGTACCTGATGCACCTGCCCCGCCCGATAAATATGTTTTAGCTCCGGCAACAGGATAGGTCTGGTTTGCAATATTCTTTGAAACGTAGAGAGGCCCGTTTATGCTGTCATTCGAATAAAGTGTCACCAGCCTGGATTCCTTTTCCGCAGGAAGATAAAAATATGTATCATTCATTTCAAGTGGAATAAACAGCTCATTTCTGAGGTATTCATCCAATGGCTGTCCACTTAAAACTTCAATGAGGTAACCTGCAACGTCGGTATTTAAGCCGTAAGTGAACCTTTCTCCGGGATCATGGTCAAGCGGGAGAGTTGCGATTTTTTTCACCACATCGCCGATCTTTATGGGTTCAAGGGAGTTTACCCTGGGAATGCGGGCTTTGGCATAAACTGCATTTCCATATGGGATGCCGGAAGTATGGCTAAGAAGCTGCCGGATGGTAATTTCAGATTTAGCGGGACGGGTTTCACAGCTTGAATCTGCCGGATTTATTTTAACCAGAACCCTGGGATTCCTGAATTCGGGAATGTATTTCGAGACCGGCTCATCCAACATAAACCTGCCTCGTTCGTAAAGTTTCATTAATCCAACAGAAGCTAGTGCTTTTGTCTGGGAAGCGTTCCGGAAAATGCTGTTAAGTTCAACCGCTTCCTTATTCTCAATATTTTTCCAGCCATAGGCTTTGTGATGAACAACTTTTCCGTTTCGTGCAACAAAAGTCACCACATTCGGAATCATCCCTTTGTTCACATAGTCATTCAGAAGTGAATCAATCACTACAAGTTTCTCTGACGAAAACCCCGCGCTTTCAGGATCAGCATTATAAACAAATTCTGCCCCGGAAGCTTTTTGATCCGCATCACGGCTGCAGGATGATACAAATAGAACCAGGAATGTAAACAGCAATAAAGATTTCATTTGAAAGGATTTTATTTGGTTTAAAAGTAACAAAATATGATCATGAAAATTATTGTAAAAAATTAGGTAGATTAATGATCGCTTCTCTTTCCTTAGCGTCATTGCGTGAAAAATCTAAAAGTTTCGCGCAATGGCGCAAAGATAATAAATATAATTTGTTCCCTTGTCCAGAAAACTTTGCGTCTCTGCGCGAAATATTTTCTTGTGGAATGTCGTGCCTGATATCACTTTTTCTTTTCCAACATCTTCTCCAGCTCATACATCTCGTCCCTGAACCTTGCAGCCTGAATAAAATCGAGTTCACGGGCAGCTTTCTCCATGTTTTTGCGGGTTTTTTCTATGGCTTTCTTAAGTTGTTCCGCATCCATATAGCTCACAATCGGATCGGCTGCAACATGAGCTTCCATGGGCTCCGAATAAAAACCACGGCTCTTTGCATCGTTCCGCAGATTGCCCATAATCGACATTCGTTCTTTCTTAATCTGGGTTGGAGTAATGTTATTCACTTCATTATAAAGCAGCTGCTTTGCTCGTCTTCTGTCGGTTTCATCCATGGTCCTTTTCATGGAATTGGTAATTTTATCCGCGTACATAATTACTTTGCCATTCAGGTTACGGGCAGCCCTTCCCGATGTCTGTGTGAGGGATTTCTCTGAACGTAAAAAACCTTCTTTATCGGCATCCAGAATGGCAACCAGGGAAACTTCAGGTAAATCCAGACCTTCTCGGAGAAGGTTCACCCCTACCAGAACATCGAAAGTTCCCTTTCTCAACCCCTCCATTATTTCAACACGTTCCATAGTGTCGATGTCGGAATGTATATACCTGCAGCGGAATTTCAATTTAATAAGATATGCGCTAAGCTCTTCTGCCATTCGTTTGGTAAGAGTCGTTACAAGTATTCGTTCCTCAGCTTTGACTCTGGCTTTTATCTCACCAATCAGGTGGTCGATTTGATTCAGACTTGGCCGGACTTCAATAACCGGATCCAGTAATCCTGTCGGACGAATGACCTGTTCAACTACAACTCCCTGTGCCTTTTCCAATTCATAGTCCGATGGAGTTGCCGATACATACACCCTCTGACCGATAAGCCCTTCGAATTCCTCGAATTTTAAAGGACGATTGTCAATGGCTGCAGGCAAACGGAATCCATATTCAATAAGTGTCTGCTTTCTGCTGTGATCGCCGCCGTACATAGCGCGGACCTGAGGAAGTGTTGCATGACTTTCGTCAATAACTGTCAGGAAATCCTGAGGGAAATAATCAAGAAGACAAAAGGGTCTTGTTCCGGGTGTTCTTCCGTCGAAATAGCGGGAGTAGTTTTCAATACCAGGGCAATGACCCAGTTCACGAATCATCTCCAGATCAAAATTTACCCGTTCTTCGATCCTTTTTGCTTCCTGAAACTTGCCAATTTCCTTAAAATAGTCCACCTGCTTCACCATATCATCCTGAATTTCTTCTATGGCGATCTTCATACGGTTTTTGGCAGTAATGAAAATATTGGCCGGAAAAATTACCAATTCCGTATGGTCTTCAAGGGTTTGTCCGGTAAGGGGATCGATAGATTTCATAGAGTCTATCTCATCCCCGAAAAACATAATCCGGTAGGCAAGATTACGGTAGGCAAGAAATACATCCACCGTATCGCCCCTGACCCGGAAGGTACCTGCCGAAAAGTCCACTTCATTTCTTGAATACAGACTATCGACGAGTTTGCGGAGAAAGGTGTTTCTTCCGATTTTATCACCCCTGCTTATATTGAGTGTGTTTTCATGAAAATCCTTTGGATTTCCAATGCCATATAAACAGGAAACAGATGAAACCACAATCACATCGCGACGTCCGGAAAGGAGGGAAGATGTGGTACTCAATCTTAATTTTTCAATTTCTTCGTTTATGGCGAGGTCTTTTTCAATGTAAGTATCGGTAACGGGCATGTATGCCTCAGGCTGGTAATAATCGTAATAGGAAACGAAATACTCGACAGCATTCTCCGGAAAAAACTCTCTGAACTCACCATAGAGCTGGGCTGCCAGGGTTTTATTGTGACTTAGGATAAGAGTGGGACGATTTATTTTCTCAATGAGGTTCGCGATAGTAAAAGTCTTACCAGAGCCGGTAACCCCCAGCAGCACCTGCGATTCAGCACCTGCTTCGATGCCTTCAACCAGCTGTTTTATGGCTTCAGGCTGGTCGCCCGTGGGTTTATAGTCGGATGTGATTTTAAAGTTCATAAATAATACATTAAAATCTGAAAGGTCTTAACATAATGACATTAAATTTTTATCACATGTTATTTTGCCATCTCCAATACCACATATACAGGCAGATGATCGCTGATCCCCCCGTAATAATTATCACCTCCGTATGTCCGGTTTGGTGAAACCTCCCCGTTTTTTCCTTTAAAGAGGATCCATTCCTCTTTGAATATTTTACCAGAATCGTAGGTGCATCCGAAACCTGCGCTGGCATTCAGGAGAGTATGAGAAACCAGAATCTGATCGAGCATGTTCCAGTTTCCACGGTACAGGTAGCTTCCTGCCGTTCCAAGGTTGTGCGCATCGTACATAAGGTTATAAAACTCACCTACAGAAATATTTTTTCTTTTATTGGATGCCTGTAAAACACTCATTATGCTTCTGTTTGAGGGCTCGTCGTTAAAGTCACCCATAATCACAATCCGGGCACGGGAATCCCTTGAAAGCAGCAAATCGATATTTCTTCTGAGCGCCACTGCACAGTACATCCTTTTGGGTTCGGTTTCCTTTTCTCCACCAATACGCGAGCTCCAGTGGTTCACAAAGAAATGAATATCCATTCCGTCAGGAGCTTTACCGTAAACATATAAAATATCGCGGGTGGTTTCGATCGAATCGAAAGGGAATGAGACCGGAATTTTAACATGTCCCTCGTATCTGAAGCGATCTTTCCTGTAAAGCAGAGCGACGTCAATGCCTCTCGCATCGGGACTTTCCTCATGAATAATACCGTATCCGCCTTTTTTTAATACGGGAGTATTGATAAGATCTTCAAGAACATTCCTGTTTTCAACTTCAATAAGACCAACGATTTCTGGCAGTTTATCCTCGTCAATTCCGGCAATTACCCTGGAGACGTCATTAAGTTTTTTGGTGTATTTTTCGGTATTCCATTGCTTTTTGCTTCCGGGAGTGAATTCAGTATCATCTTTTCCCTGAGTATCAAGTGTATCAAAAAGATTCTCAACATTATATGATAAAATCAGAAACTGCTTATCCTGGGAATATCCACTGACATAAAAAGAGAAAGTAATCAACAGAACGAAGAGGCTTATTCGCATAGTATTATTTTTTGGTCTTCAAATTTAACAATTAAAATCTTGTACTGACTCCGAAATTTAAAATTCTGTTTTAGTCCCCTGAAAACATGTTCTGCGGTAATTGGTTCTGTATCGACAGATTGGCAAAGTATTTGAAAATGCCAGCATGTATATGTAGTATTCGTTGATAATTATTCCTGACAGAACGATTCAGATATTTGAAATAGTCCCTGAAACAACTATCTTTCGGATTGAACCGAAAACTTCTTTTAACGCATGGCACAATCCCATAAGGAACTTCTCAGAAGGATAAGTACACTGGCCAGACATAACCAGATACTTACTGAAGAGAATGAGAAGCTTAAAAAACTGATAGAAAAGCTCAGCAGTGAAAACGATAAGCAAAAAGGACTACTCGAGAATCTTTCTCCTGTTGACGTTTTAGCCGGACAAAAAATTACAGATAAGCCATCGTCTGTAAGGTTCGATATGGTAACGGTTATGTATGCCAGCATAATCGGATTTTCGAATATTCAGGCCTCGATGGACAGTCAGGTGTTGATGGATGAGCTCGATATTATTCTTTTTGAGTTCGACCGCATCCTTAAAAAATACGACATGCAGAAGGTTAAAACCATTGGGGATACCTATATGGCTGCAGGAGGAATCCCCGAAAAAAACATGACAAATCCCATTGAAGTGGTTATGGCTGCACTCGAAATTGAAAATTTTATGAACAGCTTCCCTGAACAACAGGGGAGGAATGAGAAAATATGGGAGATAAAACTGGGTATCCACACCGGACCTGTGTTTGCTATCCTTTCGGGGAAGAAAAAGGTAAATTACGATATCAAAGGTGACACTGTAAATATTGCCAGCCGGATGGAAACTTACAGCAGGGATGGCGCGATAATAATCAGTGCAATGACCTACGAACTGGTAAAAGAACTTTTCGACTGCGATTATTTCGGGAAAATGCCTGTGAAATACAAGGGCGATCTGGAAATGTTTTCAGTAAAGGGACTGAGGGAAGAGTTTGCATTTGATGAAAGCAGGATCATTCCAAATGCTGCTTTTGATACACGGTTTAAACTGGTTCAGTTTACAGAACTTCAGGAATTAATACTTGAAAAGCTTGAAAAAGAATTGCCCTCATTCCTTTATTACCACAACGTGAAACATACTGTTGATGTGGTAACAGAGGTAGAGCTGATTGGCTGGACAGAAA
>CAYOLQ010000135.1:0-8995 GCA_964404825.1 uncultured Chitinophaga sp. | reverse complement strand
TAAAGTGATGTCATTACATAATTTTGTCAATAAATTACATCTTTCACACTTTCCACGGAATTCCGAACGCGAAATACAGGCCTGCTTCACTCTAGATATAGATAGTCCAGAGCATTCAGAAAAAAAATACTGAGGGATGTCAGACTTAAGGTCTATTCTGGAGGAGATGAAAAATTATCCCGTCCAACAACACTGACAATTGTATTAATAAGAGGAGTATACATCCAAAGGATATTAGCATTTCCCGGAACCGGTTTAAAATATTCGGTATATGTTTAAACCCTCCGGACTATTGGATTCTCTTTATCGTCGGGGGTAGCTGCAATATCTAATTAAGGTTATTGCTTTTCTGACTTGCCAGTGCCATCAATACTCCCAGGACAATACCCAGCAGTGCAGCAATCAGAATCTGATATTCAGGGGGACAAAGAAAATTAAGCGTCTGCATGGGAATCCAGAAAAGCGGGATAGTTTTCTTGAAAACAAAATCCCATTGTACTTTCCAGTTTATTGCGGGGAAAATTTCTGCAAATTGTATCGGAGTAAATAATCCCCTCAACCGTCCGCCTGTATTCTGTATATGAATATCTGTAATTTTATGAAAGCTCATTAAAACCGGTGCATAGAAAAGATTCAGACTGGCAGATATTGTAAAAGCGACAAGGATCTTTTCCGGAGATAACCCACCCTTAATTATCTCAGAAGCACCTTCAAGACCCAAATATTCGAGAAATACAGGTGCCCCCGCCCCGAAGATTACAAAGGCTGCTTTTACTGTCATCCCAAGAAATCCCCAAACAACTGCCCGCGGTAAAATCCCAAATCCTGGCTGGTTATAAAAACCCGTTTTAATACGCAAACCAATTACTTCCCCCAATGTCGCCAGAATCGCAAATTTTATGAAACTCATAAGCATTCCATGATCCATATTATACCTTTTATATAGATCAAGAAGCTGAGGAAATATGAAAAAGGGGATGAATAAACTTATTGCACAAAGGGCAAAAATCAGGTCCTGACGTCTCATAGCAAAAGTAAATTAACTAAGTTTTCTAATATCCAGCTGAATAATTAAACCAACACCCTCTTGTCCAAAACTCTTACTGCTTTCCCTTCGCTCCTTTGAATTGTTTTTGGTTCAACAAGTTTAACATCTACCGATAACCCCAATGCACTTTCCAGATTGGATTGTATCTTTTGCCTGAGAGCCTGCAACTGGCTAATCTTATCCATAAAGAACTCTTCTTCCACCTCTACCTCTACCTGAAGAGAATCAAGATTATTTATGCGGTCTACAATAATCATGTAATGGGGCTTAGTTTCATTCATCTCCAGCAATACACTTTCAATCTGGGAAGGGAACAGGTTAACTCCTCTGATAATCAGCATATCATCGCTTCTTCCGGTGCATTTCTCCATCCTTACAAGTGTTCTTCCGCATGCACACGATGATGCATTCAGGCGGGTAAGATCTCTTGTGCGATAGCGGATCAGCGGAAGACCTTCCTTTGTAAGCGTTGTAAATACCAGCTCTCCCTTTTCTCCTTCCTCCAACACCTTAAGACTTACCGGATCAATTATTTCAGGGAGAAAATGATCTTCATTGATATGTAAACCATTCTGTTCCAAACATTCACTGGCCACACCCGGACCAATAATCTCACTTAATCCATATATATCGATTGCTTTGATTTTAAGTTTTGACTCAATTTCCTTTCTCATATTTTCTGTCCACGGTTCTGCTCCGAATATTCCTGTTTTCAGATGCAGATCTTCCGGTTTCATGCCAAACTCTTCGATAGCCTCAGCCAGAAAAAGCGCATAAGACGGAGTGCAGGCAATAACTGTGCTCCGGAAATCCTGAAGAAGCTGGAGTTGTCTTTTTGTATTTCCACCTGATACCGGAATTACTGTAGCTCCGATTTTCTCACTTCCGTAATGAATTCCCAGACCTCCTGTAAACAAACCGTAACCGTAGGATATCTGAATGGTATCCTTTTTATCAATTCCGGCACAGGTCATGGTACGTGCAACAACCTCCGACCAGGTATTGAGATCTTTTCTCGTATATCCCACAACGGTTGGCTTACCTGTTGTGCCTGAAGAAGCATGGAGACGGATAATTTCGCTCATCGGAACCGCAAACAAGCCAAATGGATAATTGTCACGAAGGTCCTGTTTTGTGGTAAACGGGAGCCTATGCAAATCGTCAATGTCTTTGATATCATCCGGTTGCAGACCGGCTTTTTGCATTTTCTCCCGGTAAAAAGGAACATTAAAATAAACGCGTTCAACGAGTTCTTTAAGCATTTCACCCTGAAGGGATTTCATTTCATCGCGGGATATAGTTTCGCGGGATCTGTTCCAAATCATTCTACAGTTATTTTTGTGTTAGTGAGATTGTGTCGTGCGACAATTGCGGCGTGACAGGATACCTTAATACTCATTCCCTAAAAACCATATAAATCATTCCCTCTGACCAAATCCATTTTATGCTTCTGAATAGCAGCAATAGCCTGATCGGTATCATCGGTGCGGAGTACAATCATGGCCTTCTTTTCCAGCGAAAATGCATACATATATTCAATGCTGATATTTTCATCTGAAAAAATACGTAACGCTTTTGCAAAAGATCCTGCTTCAATAGGTGTAGAGATACTTAAAACTTCGGTGAGGTTAACCGAAAAGCCTTTCTCCCTGAGAAGATTTTTTGCCTTTTCAGGATCCGAAACAATTAACCTTAGAATTCCATATTCGGATGTATCGGCAATGGTAAGTGCAGTTATATTTATCTTCTCTTGTCCCAGTGTTTCCAATACTTCCGTAAGTCTTCCTGATTTATTCTCCAGAAAAACAGATACTTGTTTAATTGTCATTTCGATGATTTTTTTTCAGATCTAAAGTAATGAAAAACATATTATCTCACGATAATTTCTTTTCAACCCGAATCCGCGCGTCCACAACAAAAATATCATCCCCTCTTGCAATCAATGGATTTAAATCGAGTTCCTTTATTTCAACTGCAAACCGCAACAAAGTTGAAAGCCGGATGATGATTTCCGCAAATTTATCTTTGTTTATACCTTTCTGTCCGCGGGCTCCTTCAATAATCCTGTACGATTTCAGGGACCGGATCATACTTACAACTTCATTTGGTGTTAGAGGTGCCAGACCTGAAGAGACGTCTTTTAATACTTCAACGAAAATCCCACCCAGGCCGCATAGTACAAGATGACCAAACTTGGGTTCATAACTGGCTCCTATAAAAAGTTCGAGTCCCGAAAGCATCGGTTGTAACATAACTCCTTTGTAACCCGGAATTTTCTTCATACGGTTAAACTCGGCCAGAAGGTGAGTTTTCGATTTAACGTTAAGTGTAACTCCCCCTACATCTGATTTGTGAAGCGGACCCACAACCTTCATAACAAGCGGATAGCCCATGGTTTCAGCCATTTTCAAGAGGGACCCTTCAGTTTTTACAACTCCTTCCTTTACTCTTGGAATACTGGCAGCATCAAGAAGTGCCTGAATATCTTTCTCCCCTATGTAACCGGATTCAACCCTTTCAATTATCCTTCTGATTTCAGGAATATCCACTCCATCAAGTGAAATAATATCATCGGCTGGCTTCGGGGTATTGTACACTTTGGATATTGCATTTCCAAGAAGTACTTCATCGGGGAAATTTACATGACCCTTTGCCAGAAATTCCTCAACTTCTTTTTTTGCAGTACTTATCGAAGGAAGGATAGGAAAGATGGGCTTTCTGGTAACCTTCATCTTTTCGTGAAGCAGCTCGTACACATCGAAAACCCTTGATAGCCCGGTACTTCCGAATATTACCATCATGGCATCAATGTTGTCAAACTTCTGGTCGCAATAATCAATTATCAAACCCAGCTGTTCTGCGGTTCCTGTGGCCAGAAAATCAATCGGATTGGCAACCGATGAACCGGGCAGGAGTTTTTTCAGCAGTTCTTCGGCATAAGGGCCTTCTATTTTGGGAATTTCAAGACCTCCCATCGAAAGTGCATCTGTAAGCATCACAGCAGGTCCTCCGGCATGTGTTATGATCGCAATTCCTTTTCCTTCAAACTCTTTGTGCATAAACACCGATGCAACCGTTGTAAGTTCCTCACGACCGAAACACCTTACTATACCGGCTTTCCTGAAAAGTGCCTCAACTGCCAGATCGGAGCTTGCAAGAGCGCCTGTATGGGAAGAGGCAGCACGACTACCCGCTTCTGAGCCGCCCGATTTGATGGCTGCTATCCTGCATCCCTTACGAATCAATGATGAAGCATGTTTTAGTAATTTATCGGGATCCTTGATACTTTCAATATACAAAAGCTTAATCTTTGAACTCTTCCCCTCCATGTAGCTCTCATCCATGTATTCGAGTATATCTTCAACTCCAATCATGGCACTGTTTCCCACTGAAAAAATATTTGAAAACCGCAGTCCCTTCGGAATACCTGATTCCATGATGAAAACAGCCGTAGCCCCGCTCCCGCTGACAAAATCACAACCTGAGTCCGATAATCCCGGTATGGGCGTGGTGAAAACCCCCTGATAATAAGGTGTCATTACACCGATACAATTTGGCCCAATCAGACTGGCCCCGGCCTTTTCGGCAAGTTTTACAATTTCCTTCTCGAGTGCTTTGCCGGTTTCGTTTTCCTCACTGAATCCCGCTGAAATAATTATAAATGCTTTGGTTTTCTTTTTCTCTGTAAGTACCTGAATGGCTTCGGCACAAAACTGAGCCGGTATGGCCAGTATGGCCAGATCAACTGCCGGAAGATCACTTACTGATCTGAAACAAGTGACTCCCTGAACCTTTTCTTCTTTTGGATTAACAACATAAAGTTTTCCCCTAAAGGTACCCTCCAGAATATTCTGTAATATCTTACCTCCCGGCTTATGGATATTATTTGACCCTCCAACAATAACTATTGATTTGGGATGTATAAGCTGGGGCGTTATTTTATGCTGCATCTGAAAAATTTTAAACAAAACTACAAAACGCCGGGTAATTTTTTTTCTTTACTGTCGTTAAGCATGTATATTTATGGCCAAATCTATTTACACAAAATGAAAAGACGTTTTTCCTTTCCGCTTATTCTGTTTCTGTTTTCCTTTAGCTTGCTATCTGCACAAAACAGATACGATAAGATTTTCAAAAATGTCATTTTAAAGGTGGATACCCTGGAGTTCTCCCAGCTAAAAAATACAATTCTTTCAGGCAGTGCCAGAAGCTTAAGTTTTGAATATACTAACACCGATGAAGTTTGTGAGGTGAATTTAATTCTGTCTGACGGACTGAATCCTGAAATGATTTCATTGCGTCCATCAGGTGATTTTACCCTCATCGATTCACTGCTTAAAATTTCTGAGAATGTATTGCGGTTTAAAGTAAGGTTTACCGATCTTACCAAATCAGAATTCCTGAGGTTTGGCTTTGGATTCAATCAAAAGTCCGATAGTACCGAACTCTATGAAATTAACCTGTTCCCGTATACACGTACTTCCGTGCATTTTTTTCCAGCCGGCGATGAAATATTTATCGGGGAAGAGAAGATTTTTGAACTCGTCACCGATAACATAGATAATGTAAAAGCGACTTCCGGCTGGCAAACTTATAATGATATTGATTATCGTGTATCATCCCGGTTCGGGCAGCTTCGCTTGCATATTATTCCTAAGGGACTTGGACAAAAATCACTGCGGTTCCAGCTTGAAACGTTCAAACCCTTTCTTGATTCACTGGGAAAAATTTCTTATAAACTCCCAGCAATTGAGCAATCATTCTGGGTAAGGCAAAGTCGCATCCGATTTGTAAATATAGACCGGAACGATGTTACTCTCGATGAAAAAGGTAAACAGGATGGCGTGGAAATACAGATAGACAATGCTGCAGGTTTTGAAATGCAGAAAACTTATCGGATTGAAAATCAGGAAGAGCCGGGTGGAGGACTTATCGCTGAGCTCTTTACAAAAAATCCGCTTACAAATAACCGTGTTCTTTGTATCCTGAGGGTCTACAACTACCACAGAGAATCGGAAGGATATCTTTTCATAAAAGATGGTGACAATGCAAGGTATATCACAAACTTCAGTATAACCCCTAAAACCGATATCCAGAAAATCAGCGTTTTGCATGAAGGAAGCGACTGGTCCTCAAATCTGAGTGTAAATCCGGGAGAGATTGTGGATGTCAAAATTGAAGGAATTTCACTTAATAAAGCCAGACTCCGTTTTGAGGATGTTGAAGATCTGAGCACAGACACCACTCTGAGAAACGAAAATTTTATTCTGTCGAAAATCAGGATCCCAAGGGGTATAAACAAAAAGAAAATTGAACTTTTCAATAACGGAAATCCTACAGGTTATTCCTTGGCAATCAGGGAATATCAGGAAGCCCGTGAATTTGATTATGTAACAATTAACTATGGTCAGGGCGACATGATTTTATCGCAGATCAGAGGAATTCAAATGTCGCCAAAAACCATCCGTGATATTGTTATTGATTTCGACCGGAACAAACTAGATAATCAGGATAAATTGTATGGAAAACAATACCTGAAAATTTCCGTGAAAATAACCGGTAAAAACGGTGAACTTGTTGAAATGCGCGATATCGACAATATTGTAATTGTACCGGGGGAGAAATCTGTCCGTTCGGCATTCTACGATAAAAGAGACGAAACCGCAACGGCTATCAGTTTGAATAAGTACCTGCGAAAAAAGACATACGATTTGGAGGACTGGGCTAAAATTGATTTGAGCGTTGAAAATGTCAAAGAAAAATATACAAACCAGCCATTTAAAAAGGAGCTTGAAATCTATGTGCAAAGGGAATTTAAGTTTGATATAGATGTTTCATTTCCTGCAGGTCTCCTTATAAATACATTCGACAAATCAACAGCCGGCAGTCAATACCAGAATTTCGGCGGTATCTCAATGGCTATGATGGCACAGTTCAGCTTTTACGATCAGGAAAGACCCGGGAAATATAAACCGTATAAAATCGGTGCCGGATTCCTGGCACTCAACGCATTTAATCTCAGCAGCGATCCAAAAGTCAACCGCGATATGGGTATTGTGGTTATCGGGAGTCTTTACCCCACGCGGAAAGATGTCAAACTTACCTTTCCATTGCACATGGGAGGCGGCTATAAGCTAAATGAGGGGAAATGGTTTATATTGATTGGGCCGGGGATAAGTGTCAGGCTGTGATTTAGTGACAGGTGACGAGTGACGGGGTGACGGGGTGACGGAGGTGACGAGCCTATCGAAGCGTGGGGTGACAGAGAGATGCACTAGCATTTATGGTAAATAATGGCAAATTTAGTTGCCAAATTAATGGTAATTTGTATAGTATTATGTCCAAATTTACATTATTGGTCAAGTCTATGCGGATTCACAGGTATTGCGAGGCACAATTTGAAGTCATGCTTCAACGCTTACTTAATCAATAACATTTTCTTTACAGAAATGCGATCTCTGGCTCTCAGCTGGTAAAAATATACCCCGGCCGGTAATGATTCCGCATTAAAAAAGGTCTCATAGGCACCCGGGGACCTGTATTCATTGACCAGGGTTAAGACCTCGTTTCCCAGCATATCAAGAATTTTAAGCATCACCTGGCCTCCCCAGGGTATCTGCCAGCGGATGGAAGTGGATTTACTGAACGGGTTAGGATAATTCTGTTCCAGGTTAAATGCCAGTTTTTCAATGTCCTCTGCACCGAGACCTGAAATAAACACCTGCATGCTGTCCGTCCAGTAATGGACTTTATCGCTATAAACTTCCACCTTAAAATAAAAATGGCCCGGGTAAGCGGAGGGATTATATTTCACCTGGAAAGGACTGCCTCCGTTGTCAATTTTCCCTGGCAGCAAATCCTTTAAACTCTTAATATTATTTGTTATTGGAAGGGCCCAGGGATCATCGCAGATTAATTTTACCGAGAGCTTTTTTAGGGTTGTAAGTGAGGATTCATTTTTAATAAACGTCCAGACATTATAATACGAAGATGATTTTTTACAGGAAATACTGTCCAATACTGCTGGCCCAGCAGTAGTGAAGCTTAATTGATACTTATCTGAGAAGTATAAATTTGACGGGATATCGGTTCCGCTTTGTTTGTATCGAATCTTATAAAAATCTTCAGCCGGTGAAATAAACTCCAGGCTGCCGCTAAAAGTTGAATCGGTTTGGGTAAGTAACATTTCATGAATTATACTGTCTTTGGAATTCAGCACTTGCGCATAAACATTACTGGGGTGATTTTCGGGATTGTTTTCTACAGCTTTAAACCTTAATAAAGTATCCTTCTGAGGGCTGATATAGGAAAGATTTCTTGTCCCATCTGAAATATAAGGGGGATTTTCTATTATTCCGGGGCCCCAGGCATAAACCAGGTTTGCATAGAGATTATTCTCTGCAATTGGTAGAATTCTTTCAGGAATTGGCCAAAAACCATCATTTACACCACCTACTTCAGTAACGAACCCAAAGATTTTATTTTTTTCAGCTGTTTCACCTATCATCCAATCAAGCACACCCCCATTTATTATGTAATTTTCAGGAGGAGGAACATAAATTCCATTCTGATAATTGTTTATGGCAGTTGCCAGCTTAATCAGACTATTAAATGTTAATGAATCCGGAGATTGTTTTAGATTATAGGACCAGGGAGGAAAAACAACATCCCACCAACTGTGGTAATTGATGTTGATTATAATATTATGTTTTATACAAAATTCTCTAACTGCCTGCGTTTCACTTTCCGAAAATGGCCCTGTTCCCCTGTATGTTATTTCGTTTGGATCTGAGCTTGAACCTATGTCATCTATGCCCCACATATAACCATAATTTCTGCCCGGATCCACTCCAAATATTCCGCCTCCATTATCTCTCCGGTTCTTTCTCCAATCACCACCCCCTTCCGGGCTTATTTGTTCATTATAAACATAGCCATCAGGATTTA
>CAYOLQ010000134.1:0-9080 GCA_964404825.1 uncultured Chitinophaga sp. | reverse complement strand
AAAATTATTCTTTCGTAATTCAGGGTGCTGAAAAGACTAAGCCTGTACACGACATTATTATCCGGTATTTGCGCGTCAGACCGGGTGATTTGAGAAAGTCAATCAACGATAAAGCTATTTTCAGGGACGATGGCAGCCTTACCGGAAACGACGGTATTTCAATCCACAATGCTCAAAATATAATCATCGACCATTGTTCGGTCAGTTGGGGTGTTGACGAAAACATGGGAATTGATGGGAATTGCAGGAATATTACAGTTCAGTATTGCATTATTTCAGAAGGGTTAAATAAAAGCACGCATTTTAAGGGATCGCACAGTAAGGGGGTTATCATTGGGTATGATGCAAGCAATATCAGTTTTCATCACAATCTGATAATGCATTGCTCCGATCGCAATCCATATCTGCCTTCCGAAGGTGAGGCACCATTCATTATGGATGTTGTAAATAATGTTGTTTATAACTGGGAAATTAATGCTGGTATCAGTTACAAGAAAACCAACCAAAATGGAGAAATCAATTTCATTGGCAATTATTATATCCCTGGCAGAAACAGCTGGAAACAGAAAAGTCTGAATTTAGGTGTTGATTCCAGAGTATATGCAAGAGGTAACAGGGGATCCTTTCGCACATCCGATGAACAGGACGAATTTGATGAGATTAGCTGGTTTGGCCCGCAGCTTCGGGAAAACCTCAGGGCAAACAAACCTTTTCCGGCTCCACCGGTAACCATTCAAACATGGAATGAAGCCTTTAACACAATTTTAGCCCATGGAGGAGCAAGCCTTCCTGCACGGGATGCAACCGACAACAGACTCATTGAAGAATTAAAGACAGGTAAAGGTTTTATAATCGATCATCCTTCACAGGTAGGAGGCTGGCCGATGCTTCTCACATACAATGTAAAAGCAGATAAGGATTCTGATGGAATGCCTGATGAATGGGAGATTTCCATGAAACTGAATCCTGATAAGCATGTGGATTCAGGTCTTGATAAGGATGGAAATGGTTACACCAATATTGAGGAATGGTTCAATTCTATCGGGAGCAGCAAAATTACTGATTTACCTACTACACAATATCTCAGAGGAAGCGGTTCTGATGAGGCACCTGTTGAAGTTCCCTTTAGTCACTTTCCGGTTTCAGTGGATGGTATTTTAAACGAATGGTCAGATATACCGGTATGTTCAGTCAGGGTAAATGAATCTAAAAACAGCAGCTGCCGGTTTATGTGGAATAGGGAGGGTCTTTACGGAGCAGTAGTGGTTGAGGATTCATTGCTTATCCCATATGAGAGTGAACCCTACAAAGCCGATTGTTTCGAACTGTTTATCGAAACAGATTATGGAAGGGCGACATCCAGGGAAGAAAACAGGAATGCTTTTCAGCTCATATTTTCTCCGACAGAAAATCTGATTTCAGGCCCCTGTTTTGTTGTTATTCCTAGAGACTGGCCTAAGATGGGATCGGAATTTATATATGGAGAATGGAAGAAAATTACTAATGGGTATCTGATAGAGTTCATTATCGGAAAACAGTTTTTTTTCGAAAAGAATCTATATCCCGGTATGAAGATAGGGATTGACTTTGCCATTGATAATCAGGGCAAGGCAATTCAACAGTTCTACTGCGATAAGAGCAAGTATTCATTTAATCCTGAGAAATGGGGAAGTATTATCCTTTCACAAGCTAAAGATTTACAAGAATAAATGAACAATAAGAATTATGAATATCCAGAGAAATATTTTATTGAAGCTAAGCATTACCTTGTTGCTTTTCTTCATTTTTACTGAGAATAAAGCTTTAGCATTTGACAAAATCATTTTTGGCTGTGCAACAAAAGATTTAGCCGACTTTGAGTCATTTGTCATTCAGGCTAAAAAAGCAGGGGCCACTCATATCAACCTTTCAAATGAAGATTTACCCTGGAGCTACTGGCAATACGACGATCCTCTTGATCCTTATCCTTCCTGGGTGATTTCAAATGTGGGACTGATGAAGATATCAACCCCTGATGCACTGAAATCTTTTATTCCTCAGGATTATGCCGAAACAGTAATGCAAATTTTGGAAGCCCGGTGTAAAATCCTTCGTAAGCATGGATTAAAAGCAAGTTTTAAAACCTTTGAACCCCAGATGCTTCCTGAAAAAGTATTTGAATTGCATCCCATGTGGAGAGGGGCCCGTGTTGATCATCCACTCCGGTCAAAAAATCCCCGATGGGCACCCAGCATTGATCATCCTGAGGTCCTTAAGCTTTATGAAGAGTCAGTCGCAAAACTAATTAAACGCTGCCCGGAAATCGATATTCTGACCCTTACCACCAACGACTCCGGAACAGGCCTTGACTGGAGTGGCGGTTTATATACTGGAAAAATCGGAAATACAGCATATGAAGGAAGACCTATGGAAGAGCGACTCTCTGGCTTTTTCTCAACTTTGCAGAAGGGTGCTGAATTAGCGGGAGGAAGCATGGAAATTGATATCCAATGGACACGTGAACCCGATCCCCGCCGTATTGCAGAAAAACTCACTCAGGGTATGGCAATCGAAAACCTTGAGGGGCCGGATGCCACTCCCTATAAAGCCCAGGTGGGTTTTTTGCTCGATTATTTTAATTTCTATTATCCTGTGACCGGAATTCCTCACGTGCTGGATTTTCTGGGAGATCTCAGGAAAGCTTCTGAAAGTACGGCACCCAGACTTTTTGTATTTATTGGAGATTCAAAAAACAGGGATCTGTATTTCTCAATCTATAATGCATACAGGAATGATCCATTTAAAGATAATACCGGAAAGGCAAACTTTATAGAGAAACTTGCCTTAGCTGAAGTGGGTGAGAAGAATGCTGAGCATCTTGTAAATGTCTGGAATTCATTGCAATCCATTCTTGATTTTGCACCGGTACTTGAAACTGGTGGCTACATATATTACCTGGGGTCCGTACAACAAAGGTGGCTTACCCGGCCGTTTGTTCCATTTCCGGAAGAACTTAAACCCGAAGAAAAGGATTATTTCAGAACCTTCCAGTTTCAGGGCCGCACAGAGTCTCATGCTTGTGATATGGCCGATTTGCAGGGATTCCGTCTTTATAGCGGAGAGTCGGGAAGTTTTTTAGTAGAAAGGATTTCCTCGCAAATCAGTTCCCATATAAAATCAGCCAGAAAGAGTCTGCAACAGATTATTGCAGATCCCGGAAATAAAAATCCCCATTATTATAAGCTGCTGGATATGCGGCTTGCTGCATTTGCGTGTCTGGTTGAAAACGCTGTGAACGCACTGAATTTCCAGGCGCAGCTCGACAGGGTTAAGAACCTAAATTTACCTCCGGAGTTTAATCCGCCGGCAAATGCTAAAGCCCCGTGGGACAGGCAACTCCTGACATATACTGCCAAAAAGGAAATGGACAATATTGCCCTGCTGATTGAACTTCTTGAATCGTCAGCAGAACCCTTACTTGATATTTCTGGTGGAAACCGAAAAGCCGATATCCGCTTGTTAGAACAAGAACTGATTCAAAACCTGAAGAAGAAACTGCAAATAATGAACCGGCACTGGATGGATTATAACCGTTTATTTACTACGGTTAAAGGGTAATTAGTATTCTACAAAGGAAGATTTGGAACATACCAGCATATTCCTGAATCTATAAGGAACTTGTAAATGCTTCTTTACTCATAGTTTTGAAGAAAAAACTATGAGGACAGTTTTCACTATACTCATTTTTATCTCATTGCCGGTTTTTGCTCAGAATCCCATACTTCCGGATTTCCAGGCTGATCCTTCTGCTCATATCTGGGACGGGAGGGTCTGGGTTTACCCTTCACACGATTTATCTGGAAGCACCGGCTGGGATATGGTCGACTGGCATTGCTTTTCCTCTAAAAACCTGAAGAAATGGAAGGATCATGGTACAATCTTTTCACTAGAGGACATTTCATGGGCTGAGCGAAAAGCCTATGCTCCCGATATCATGAAAAGACATGGGATATATTATTTTTACTTTCCGGCTGACTACCAGATTGGGGTTGCCACTTCTGAAAAGCCTGATGGTCCATTTCGTGATGCACTTGGGAAGCCTCTTATTGAAAGAATGGAAAACGGAGTTGAAGCAATGGATCCAACTATTTTTATTGACGATGATGGATCTGCCTGGTTGTATTACGGTGGACATTCAACAGCCGGCGTTGTTAAGCTTAAAGATGATATGATTACCCGGGAAGGTGAAATTATACCACTTCAGCTCAAAGGGTTTTCAGAAGGTATCTGGGTTCATAAATATGATGGGATATATTATTTTTCCTATCCGATGGATATCAGTAGAGAGGGTAAAATCAACCAGTTACTGGTTTATTCTACCGCGTCTTCACCCATTGGTCCGTTTGAATATAAAGGCCCGATTCTTGATAATCAGTCAAGAAATGTGCACCATTCAATTATTGAAATACAGAATCAATATTATCTGTTTTATCATATTGAAGGTACTTCCCCGTATGAAAGAAGGGTTTGTATTGAATATTTGAACCATGATGAAAAAGGTGAAATAATTCCCTTGAAAATGACAACCATAGGCGTCGATCCCCTTAAAAGAAAAATCAGTAATAAAATTGTAAAATGACAGGTAAGGAAAGAATCAGGAAAACACTTGGGCATCAGGAACCAGACAGGGTTCCGTATGATCTTTCAGGTACAACAGTTACTGCCATAACTAAAAATGCATTCAAAGCAGCAATGGAATTAAAACAACTGCCAGTTGCATTTGATGATATTAATCTTGATCCGGTTCAGCAAATTGTTACCCCAGCAAATCAATTACTTGAATACCTTCACTCCGATACCCGCAGAATAGGTGCCAGACGAATCCATGGATATGAAACCAGAAAAATTGTGAAAGGGAATGTTATAAATGTCACGGATCACTTCGGATGCGAATGGGAAATGAGGGAACCTGCAGACATTTATTTTGGTCAAAAAACCTATCCGCTGCAGGTATATGATTCCCTATATGGAAATATTAATCGCATTGAATTGACAAACTGGGACGTTTTCTCTGCATTTCTGAAGGATGATCTGGCTAACCAAAGCAGGAATATCAGCAATTATTGTTGTATTGCTGACCGCCATACCGCCGGATTTACTGAAAACTCAATGAGAATCAGGGGGAATGAAAAATGGTACATAGACACCATGATTGACGAGGCAGGCGTTGAGGCCCTTTTCGATCTGATCCTTGAGAATAAGATCAGGTATTGGGATACGCTTATTGACTGGGCAATTGAAAATGGTGTTGCGGAAATGATCGATGTGGTTTCGGAATGCGACGATTTGGGATCTCAATCATCAACTATTCTAGATCCTGTTTTTCTCAGAACTACTGTTATTCCCAGATTTAGGACGCTTTTTACTCATTTGAAATCCAGACTGCCACATGTTAAAACCTTTATGCACTCCTGTGGCTCAATTAAACCCATAATTCCTGATTTAATCGATGCGGGTCTCGATATCTTAAATCCCATTCAGTATTCTGCAAGGGATATGGATCCGAAAGAACTGAAAAAAGAATTCGGTCGGGATCTGACTTTTTGGGGAGGAGGAATTGATACCCAATCCGTTCTCAATCATGGCACACCACAAGAGGTTCAGGATGAAGTAAAAAAAATGATCGATATTATGGCTCCGGGTGGCGGATTCGTATTTGCCCCGGTTCATAATATACAGGATGATGTTCCACCTGAGAATTTCTGGGCCATGTGGGAAACATTGATGGATTATGGTAAATATTAATTTTCACATACATTGATAAAATGAAAAAATACAATTCTTTACTATTTCTGATGCTAATCAGCCTTCCATTTGCAGATTCTTATTCTCAAACGCAAAAAGTCACTTATAGGGATTATAGCGAGTGTTATAAGATATCCAATGATTCGGTTTCGGTAATTATTGCTGCACAGGCCGGAGGACGCGTGCTTTCTTACAGTCTGAATGGGAAAAATATATTTTATGAAAACACCTCACTTAACGGGAAAACACTGGCAAATTATATAGCTTCTCCTTTCGATCCCGATGGAGGCCGTTTCGATGTGGGATTTGAATCCCTTACCGCACCTATCCACGATACAACATTTATAGGTCCTTACACAACAGAGATTACCGGTAACTATTCCATAAAAATGACTAGTATGGTAGATAAGCAGCTCGGAATTGATATCTGCCGTGAATTTTCGCTCGACAGCACATCGAGTTACCTGCTGGTGCGACAAACGATGACTAATCGCTCCGGTCACGAAACAGGCTGGTTTTTCTGGGGACGTACATTGTGTCCGATTGATGGCAAAATGATTGTAGCTGTAAACCCTGAAAGCAAATACAAATTTGGTTGGGGCAAATATTACAAAAGCCCCTGGCGATTTGTTCATGACAATCCCGAAGACACCCTGATTCAGGTCTCCGATACCCTGCTGTCGTTCCGCGCAACAAAAACCGGTAAAAGCGGTAAATATGCCACAGATGCTGATAAAGGCTGGATGCTTTACGGTTTAAATGAAGTTCTTTTTCTGAAGAAATTTGATATCGATTTGTCTAAAGTCTACAAAACTGATTCAGCGCAAACAATAATATTTTATACCGACGGTAACAAATTTGTGGAGTTAGAGCCCAATAGCCCGCAAGCTTTACTAAAGCCGGGTGAATCATATTCATTTGATGAACATTGGTGGTTGTTTTCTTATCCTAAAGCTAAAACAAAAAACTTCGATGGAACCGAAGCAGCCGTATTTGCATTGAATCATGCTATTATTCCCGATACTATTGCTGAAATTCCGGATAATGTGAATGATCCGGATAGCGGTAAAATGGTAAATTGTAAACTGTTTCCAAATCCTGTGGATACCTATATAACTATAGCTGACATGAATGTTTCCAAAGCAGAACTTTACAACCTGAGTGGAAAAAAGTTATTTGTAAAAGTAAATGAATCTGCAGGGAATATTTTCAGATTCAGTATTGAGATGGTTCCGGATGGCTTATATTTTCTCAAGGTTTATAATGTAAAGGGAGATAATTGTTCAACCAATAAACTTATTATTCATCATAATTAGATCTGTCATGAAAGCCTTCAGATTCATTATGCTATTGTTTATTGTGGTAGTTGCTTTGATATTTGGTATCCCTTACCTGAAAAGTGATAAAAGTAACACAATCTTCACGGCCACAATAAGTCCGATTCAGAACGAACTCTTCCTGCAGGCTGATTATTCAGTTTACATCCCATCTGATGAAACTCAGATAAAGGGAATAATAGTTCATCAGCATGGCTGTGGAAGGAATGGATTATCAATAGTGTATGACTACCATTGGAGAAGATTAGCCGAAGAGCACCACTGGGCTTTGTTAGGCACTCATTATATTGCAGGTGAATCATGCGATTCCTGGAATAATCCGGATAATGGCAGTGAAAGGGCTTTTTTCCTTGCGCTCGAAATGCTTGGGAAAAAATCCGGTCACAAGGAATTAATTACCCTTCCATGGGTGCTGTGGGGTCATTCCGGAGGGGCTCTCTGGAGTTGCCAGATGTTGGATAAATATCCCGAAAGAGTTGCCGGAGTATTTGCACGGTCATTGGCCGCTGAATACGACGGTGCCGCACTTAAAGTTCCGGTATTTATTTCGCCCGGAGCATTCGAAAACAACCACCCTCAGTTTAACAGAGTGTACACAACCTGTCTTGATACCTACAACCGGGTTCGGGAAAAAAATGGATTTGCAGCGCTGGCAGTTGATCCCCTTACAGCTCATGAATGTGGTAATTCCAGACTGCTTGCTATCCCTTTCTTTGATGCATGCATAAAAAGATTTAGTGCCCCTGATTCATACCCTCCCATTGAAGCCTCGTTACCGGAAGGAATTGATACCTTAGGTATTTCTTTGCATTCATCGGTGTATGTTTCATCAAACATTGCTGCAATTGCAGATGAGTATACTAAAACCGGGACAGTCAGGGATATTACTCCCCCGGAAGCACCATTCGATCTGGTAATTTCAGAAGCGGGTCCGCGAAGCATTCGAATCAGCTGGAAGGCAAAGGCAGATATCGAAAGTGGGATTAAGCAATTTGCTCTTTACCGGGATGGGATTTTTCTGAAAGAATTCGTTGGTTACAACGATATCTACAACGCTAAGAACTTTCAATACGGGAATTTCGGGGATGAGCCAATACCTGAGGCTTTGTATGAAAACAATCAAAATTGGAATCCTACTTTAATGGAATTCTATGATTTTGGATTGAAAATAGGTAAAACACACTCTTATCAGCTTAAAATGATTAACTGGAGTGGACTGGAATCGCCACTTTCTGAAGAAAAGAGTATACTTTTTATTCTGGAGTAATCAATCAGCAAAAATTGACCCATAATGACTGCACTCAAAACCAGCCATAAATCCATAATTTTACTCTTAACTATTTATGTGTATGTGGTCGCTTGTACAAAAACCGACAATCCGGTAATTGTGCTTTGGTATGGAGATGAACAGACTTTCGGAATCCCCGGAAACACTCAGAAATTTATTAATATTCTTGGAAACATTTCCTCAGAAACCCCAATTTCTGAAACTACATATTCATTAAATAACGGTTCAGTAATGCCTTTCATGCTGGGAACCGACCTTCATCGACTAGCTAGATCAGGTGATTTTAACATTGAATTTGATCGGACGCTGCTTCATCCCGGAGTCAATACTCTGCAGATTTTTGCTACCGATTCGGCAGGGAATGAAGTCTCAGAAAAAGTGAACCTTCATTATACCGAAGGCAGGACATGGCCGTTACCCTATTCCATCAGCTGGGATACCGTTTCCAACATTCAGAATGTTGTTCAGGTTTTGGATGGGAAGTGGGAAATCAAGGGAAATGGAATTCATATCATGGAACCATATTACGATCGTACTCTTGCGATTGGTGATTCAAGCTGGAAGAATTATGAAGTTACCGCCGAGGTTGCTTTCATTAATTATACTAAACCATACAAGGGAGCACCAAATTATAACGTTACTCACGCTGCGCTTGCTTCCCGCTGGCCCGG
>CAYOLQ010000133.1:7353-9365 GCA_964404825.1 uncultured Chitinophaga sp. | reverse complement strand
ATACAGGCTGATATCACTACACTTTCGGTCGACGCCATTGTAAATGCAGCCAATAGCAGCCTTCTTGGCGGCGGCGGGGTTGATGGAGCCATCCACAGGACAGCCGGCCCTGGACTGCTGGACGAATGCCGCAAAATAGGCGGCTGCGAAACGGGCGGAGCAAAACTCACAAAAGGATACAATCTGCCTGCCCGGTATATCATCCACACGGTAGGACCTGTATGGCAGGGTGGATTAAAAGATGAACCTGCCTTACTCCGGAACTGTTATCTCAGTTCACTCAAAATCGCAAAGGATAATATGCTAAAATCCATTGCTTTTCCTGGCATCAGTACAGGAGTTTACGGATATCCCAAACAGGCTGCTGCAGAAATTGCTGTCAGAACAGTTTCTGAATTTTTTAAAAACAATAATGTCCCGGAGGATATAATTTTTATTGCTTTTGATATGGAAACTCATGAAATTTATAAGAAATTGATATCTGCATTGGTTTAGAGAGAAGAAGGCCTCTATATTTAACTGTATTAGTTTCTATTGATTTTCATTTTGTCATCTAAAATACTTTTGTATTGATATTTAATTAAAAATAAATGCCATGAAAAACCTTTTTGCACTTCTTCCATTATTGCTAATGTTATGTTCCTGCCAGTCTTCAACTCTCAGCACAGAAAAACCCAAAGACGGTGTTTTTATCCACATTTCTTCGGGTCCGGAGGATGCCCACAGCGTCCTTATGCCCCTTAAAATGGCTGAAATGATGATAATGGATAAGGATGTGCTGATCTATTTCGACATTAAAGGAGTTTATGCAGTACTTAACGACACGCTTGACATTTGTCATGACGGATTTACATCATCGAAAGAGCAGCTGAAAGTCCTTATTGAAAAGGGCGTTACTGTAATGGTATGTCCCACTTGTTTAAAAGTAGCAGGTAAAACTCCTGAAGATGTATTGCCCGGAGTTATGATTGCAAACAAAGAAAAATTCTTTAGTTTTACCGAGGGAAGAATTCTGACACTTGATTATTAAAAAAAAGATAGTTTCAGGGAGCTTTGTAAAATGCCACTAATTGAGAATAAAATCAATTGAGGGTTTATTCATTGGAAATAATGAACAATATGACTTTATCTCAATTTTAAAACAAACAACAGCGGAGGTGGAAAAAACAAAAATATCCAGAATGGGTGACTATATGTCGATGGTAAAAATCGGGCATACCCTATTTGCATTGCCCTTTGCCCTCACCGGTTTTTTTCTCGGAGTGATGCATACAAAAGAAGCCCTGAGCTGGAAACTCCTTATTCTTGTTGTCCTTTGCATGGTTTTTGCCCGGAATGCTGCAATGGCATTTAACCGCTATATCGACCGGCATATTGACTCCAAAAATCCGCGAACTGCGAGCCGTGAAATTCCTGCAGGGATTGTTAAAGCCCAATCGGCACTGGTATTTGTAATTATTAATTCCATCCTGTTCATCATATGCACCTGGTTTATAAATCCGGTTACCTTTTACCTCTCACCTGTGGCATTACTGGTAATTCTGGGCTATAGCCTGACAAAGAAGTTTACATATCTATGTCATTTTATTCTTGGCATTGGCCTTGCCCTCGCCCCCATTGGTGCGTATCTGGCGGTTACCGGGAGGTTTGATTTATTGCCAGTATTCTACTCCCTCCTGGTGCTTTTCTGGGTCAGTGGATTTGATATGCTTTATGCACTTCAGGACGAAGAATTTGATAAGAGCATGAACCTCCGCTCCATTGTTGTAAGTTTTGGGAAAAAAGGAGCCCTCAGATTGTCTGCTATTGTTCATATTTTTTCTGCCGGTTTTATTGTCGGAATAGGTATACTGGCTGATTTCGGAGTTTATTACTGGATTGGTTCCATAGTATTTGCAGGACTTCTGGCTTACCAGCATTCGATTGTTAAGGCAGAAGACCTGAGTCGCCTGAATCTGGCTTTCTTTACAACAAATGGAATTGCCAGTGTGATTTTTGCTTTTTTTAATATT
>CAYOLQ010000133.1:0-7253 GCA_964404825.1 uncultured Chitinophaga sp. | reverse complement strand
TAATCCTCCCTATTGATCATTAAAATTATATGTGCATGAAAAACCAATTTATTCCTGCTCTTTTGATTTGCTCAGCAAGTCTGGCTGGTCAGTCCGACCCGTATTTGATTAAAGATTATAAAAAAGTAAACAGTCCGGCAGTTTGTGTTTCATTTACTCCGGATGGAAAAAGTATCATTGCAGGATATAACGATGGAAACGCCAGGATCATTTCTCTGGAAAGCGGCAGCTATGGTGAGGCTTTTGGCGGTCACTGGAAAGGTGTTAAAGCAGTTGAAATGTCGCCCAGCGGAAAATTCATCTTCACAGCTGGTGACAATACACTTAAATGCTGGACACCTGAAGGAGAACAGCTTTGGGTTATTAAAGAAATGACTACCACTGTAATGTCGGCCGACCTTGACTCCACCGGAAGATACATTGTAGCTGGTGAATTCAATAAAACATTTAAGCTTTATGATGCCTTACCGGGAGAAAAAATTGCTGATTTCAGGGGACATACTGATGTTGCAATGACAGTATGTTTTAACAGGGGAGGAAATCTAATTGCCAGCGCATCAGGAAATGGCAATATACGTATATGGGACAGAGAAACCCAGCAGATTCTGGCTCAGTTAAATGGACAAACCAGCGACATATATTCTCTGGCTTTCAGTGATGATGGCCGGTTACTGGCAAGCGGATCAAAAGATAAGACAATAAATATTTATGACTTAAGTACAAACAAACTGCTCAGAACTCTTAAAGGACACACCAATCAGGTTATGGATGTTGAATTTTCCCGTGACGGACTGCATCTGCTTAGCGCTTCTTTCGATTTATCAATCAGGCTTTGGGAAGTGCAGACCGGCAAATGCCTGTATACTTTTCTTGACAACAAAGAGGCTGTCCTGGATGTGGAATTCAGTCCCGACGGTAAAACCTTTGCCTCTGCATCATACGACCAGTCTGTTAAAATATGGAATTTCTCCCCCGAAATAATGGTCGACTATTATTATTCCCCTCAGGTAATTGAAGAGATGCAGGACAAATTATTTCTTCCCAAACAAAAAGGTGAAGCAAAAGAAGCATTTGAAGCACGCCAGGTAAAAGCTGCCGGAATGAAAGCTGAAATTTATAAAAGGTATTATTCGAAATATCTGGAGGATTTGAAAGCAGGTACTCTGCCTACTTTGTGACAGGGTCGGAATGTTCAAAAACACTAACGGAATTCTGCTACCATCCGGTAAGTTAGGTACCTTTGTTTTTGAATTTAGAGTTTAGAATTTAGAATGTAGAATGTAGCGTTTTGAAATCTTAATTCTAAATTCTACATTCTACACTAACTCCCATGAAGCTTCCTTTTTGCGAATCGTATAAAATAAAGACAGTTGAACAGTTATATAAAAGCACTGCTGAACAGCGGCAAAAATGGATAAAAGAAGCACATTATAACCTTTTCAATCTCAGGAGCGAGCAGGTGTTTATCGATTTGCTGACCGATTCGGGCACCGGTGCCATGAGCGATAAGCAGTGGGCTGAAATAATGACCGGAGACGAGAGTTATGCCGGATCACGTTCTTATTACAAGCTCAAAGAATCTATTGAAGAAATATTTGGTTTTGAATATTTTTTACCAACACATCAGGGACGGGCGGCCGAAAATGTTCTTTTTTCGGCAATGATTAAATCGGGCGATATTATCCCCGGAAATGCACATTTCGATACCACGAAAGGACATATAGAGTATCGCAATGCTGTTGCTGTAGACTGCACAATTGATGAGGCATGCGAAACAGGAAAACAACATCCGTTTAAAGGGAATGTGGATATTACCAGGCTGGAAGATCTGATGAAATCCAACTCCCGCGAAAAAATTCCACTCGTAATTCTTACCATAACCTGCAATACAACTGGTGGTCAGCCCGTTTCGATGCAAAACATCAGAGAGGTACATTCTCTTTGCAGGAAGTACAATATCCCCCTTTTCTTCGATTCAGCGCGTTTTGCCGAAAATGCGTGGTTCATAAATCAGCGGGAGGAAGAATTCCGCCACAAAAGCATTCCTGAAATTGTAAAAGAAATGTTTTCATATGCCGACGGGATGACCATGAGCAGCAAAAAAGACGGCATTGTGAATATAGGTGGTTTCATTGGTTTCCGCGATTATGGTTTATACCGCACAGCCAGCACTTTCAACATTATGTTCGAAGGATTTCATACCTATGGAGGCATGGCCGGAAGAGACATGGCTGCTCTGGCCCAGGGCCTCAGGGAGGCAATTGAACCGGATTATCTTGAAACCAGAATCAGACAGGTTGAATTCCTGGGTAACATTCTTACATCGGCGGGAATCCCCGTACAACAGCCCATTGGCGGACATGCAGTATTTATCGATGCGCTGAAGTTTCTGCCTGATGTTAAAAGGGAAGAATTTGTTGCACAGACACTGGCAGTTGAATTATATCTCGAAGGAGGCATCCGGGGAGTTGAAATCGGTCCACTTATGGCCGATCGCGATCCCATGACACGTGAAAACCGGTTTCCTGAAACAGAAATGGTGCGACTTGCGATCCCCCGAAGAGTATATACCAATTCACACATGGAATTTATTGCTGCTGTAGTAAAAAATGTTTTCGACCGTAAAGAAAAGATACGAAGCGGTTACAGAATTGTTCGGGAAGCAATGATTTTAAGGCATTTTACGGTGGAGTTGGAGAAGGTTGGAGGAATTTAGAATTTAGAATGCAGAATTTAGAATTTGAGTATATCATATAGTTGGTGGCAAGTTGAAAAAAATCCTAGCTTCGAAGATAATTGCGTATAAAAATAGAATTGTACCTTTGTGAAAAAGAAGCATTATGAAACAGATTGAGTTATATACAAAGATCAATGACTTACCGTCTGAATTAAAGGTTGAAGTAAATGACTTCATTGATTCTTTGTTGAGTAAAAGAAAAAATGAATTAAAGAAAAAGCAGCCCAAATTTGGTTGTGCTAAAGGTCAAATATATTTATCTCCAGATTTTGATGCTCCTTTGGATGATTTCAAAGAATATATGTAATGGACTTGCTTCTTGATACTCATACGCTTATTTGGTTTCTAAATGGTGATGAAAAATTACCTGATAATGTTAGAAATGCTATTGAAAATCCGGACAATTTAAAGTTCGTCAGCATAGCATCAATATGGGAGATATCAATTAAAATCAGTCTTGATAAATTTAAATTCCCTAAAGGATTTAAGCGTTTTCTTGAAATGGTTGATGAAAACGGTTTTGAATTATTACCTATAACATTTGAGCACGTAATGATTGTCTCGACTTTGGAATTAATTCATCGCGATCCTTTTGACAGACTTTTAATTGCTCAATGCAAAAGTGATAATTTGACTATTGCATCAAAAGATGAAAATATAAGGAAATACAATATTCAGTCTATTTGGTAATAGCAGCCAGCTAGCTAAGCCCAATTTGGTCGCTTGGCTGGTTTGCATATCTGAGCCTTTAAAAGTAACTTTATTCTCGCTTATGTAAATTTCCTATGAAATTTTTGTAGAATATTGCGTCTTTACATTTTTTAATTTTAAAACTATGAATAGGATATCGATAAGTGCAGGGATAATAATATTTTCCTTTTGTATTTTTGGTTGTCCTGTAAAAGAATAAAGTTTACCAGAACTTGAATTAATAGTCAATAATACAACTGATTTAAATATACTGTTTTGCGATCAAGGAATTTATCCCGATACTTCATTACCTGATATAGGATTTAATGAGGATAATATAAATATTTATGGCGTATATGCTGAAAAATCAAAGATTTTTAGGTATTCAAAATTAAGGTTTGACGAGGGGAAAAAAACATGCTTTTTCCTTTATGATAAGGATTTAATCCTTAAGGTACCTTGGGATAGTATCAGAGATAATTACATCATTTTGAAGAGGTACGATTTAAGTTATGAAGACTTAGATAAAATAAATTGGACAATATCCTATTGAAAATAAAATAACCGGAATATAATATTTCTGCTAATCTGAAATTATGAAAACAAAATTTCTAATTGTAATTATTCTGTCATTTTCAATCTATGGATGTGAAATGTTTGTTGACCATGTCTATTCAATCAAAATTCAAAATAACTCAAATGATACCATTCAATTTTATGCGAGTTACAATTATCCTGACACCTTAGTAAGTAAAACAAAACCAAGTTTAACTATGGCTTATCCAACGAGTTTTAGTTATCTGGACAGTGAGAGAAAGTGGAAAGATGTTTTACCAAAGGACACTATTCTAATTTATATTTTAAACAAAGACACTGTAGATTTCTATAGTTGGAATATTATTATGTCCAAAAATAACATTCAAAAGAGATTTACTCTGAGTGTAAATGATTTAGAAAGCCTTAAAAGTACAGTAACATATCCTTAATTTTTAGGACATTGCATTATTTCAGTTGAAAGAAGTAAACAGTCTTTATCTATTTCTTAGATTTAGAGTTAGAATAGCTTCAATTGCTAATAAATGAATTAATCTCATGGGCTACTAAGAATAAATAAGTTCTTTGCCTCCATATCTCCCAATTACAAAATCTAAACCTTCAATTCAGAAGTTTTTCTTACTGTTGTAGCATGAGTGTAAAAAAACTAATTATCTTAGATTAAAAATTACATTATGCTGGTATATTACATTATAGGAGCATTGCTTCTGTTGGTATTTTTCGCAATCTATCTTTACAACGACATAATCAGAAAAAAAAATGAAACGGATTATGCTTTTGGCTCTATCGATGCGATGTTAAAAAAACGCTACGACCTGATACCCAATTTAGTTGAAACCGTGAAACAATATATGGTTCATGAAGAAAAGGTATTAACCGACGTTACCAGGTTAAGGGCAAAATTTACAGAAAATCTTTCCGGAGAAGAAAAGATCACTTTGCATAATGATATTACAAAAGGATTGAATGAGATAATGGTTTCCGTTGAAAATTACCCTGATTTAAAAGCAAATCAGAATTTTTTAAAACTTCAGGCATCATGGAACGAAACCGAGGAGCAAATTTCGGCTTCGCGAAGGTTTTACAATAATGCCATTACGGATTACAACAATTCCATTGAAACCTTTCCGGCAAATCTCATTGCAGATTATTTTAAGTTTACTTCCAAAAAAGTTTTTGAGATTGACGAAGCAGAAAGAAAGAACAGCAGCGCAAAAGAATTATTCGGTAAATAATGCAATCAACTGCAGAATTTCAGGTTTTTTTTGAAACTGTATTAAAACCAGATTTGCAGAAACTGGAAGACTACCGGTTAAAACGAATATCTGTTTTTAAATGGTTTAGAAATTCTGCAATTCTTACGGGAATTATTGTTTTAATAATCTGTTTCCTTGTTGATAATCATGTAATTATCGCATTCAGCATTATAGCATTAGTTTTTACTCTCGGGCTTTGCTACGAAACACTTACCAAAACCAATCTGCACCTTATTAAAGAATATAAAAATAGAGTGCTACCCAGAATTCTTGAGTTCATTAATCCGGAGTGCAGGTATATCCCAAATCAAAAAATAGCCAAGACAGTATTGAGCAAAAGTTTATTGTTCCCCCGTGAGGTAAATATTGTAAAGGGAGAAGATTATATGCAGTTCCGGATCAATGATGTCGATATAATGTTTTGTGAATCTGAAGTTTACGGTTACAGACCTGGTTACAAGATGTTCGACGGTATTTTTATCTCTGCAACTTTTAATAAAGAATTCTCTTCAAAAACATTCATTTTTCCAGAGAAAACTACCGGGTTCTTTCGAAAATTGCGGTTCAGGATTTTAGGCTCTTCATATAATGTGAAACTGGAAGATCCGGAATTTGAAAAGGAGTTTATTGTTCTGGGCGAGGATCAGGTGGAATCGAGATATATTCTTACAGCAAGCCTGATGCAGAGAATTCTTGAGTATAAAAAAAAGGTAAATGCAGAGATGGCATTCTCTTTTATACAAAACAGACTTTATTGCACCATTCCGGATGCGAGAAACCTATTTGAACCGGCAATCTTTGATTCCTTTCTTGATTTTTCTTATATTTTAAAAAGCTATGAACCCATTATCCTGTATACTGCAATTGTAAATGACTTAAACCTGAATCTCAGGATCTGGTCAAAATTATAATTTCCTTAGCCAATGGCAGATGTGACAATGTTTTTAACTTTACATCAAATCCTATTTAAATTCACATAGTATGAAAGCACACAAAACTCTCATTATCATCATTTTGTTTATTACACTTACTCCAATTACCAGAGCGCAAAGTGTTACCCTGAAATCCCCCGATACTAAAATATCAGTAAGCATTCATAACAGCGAATTCCTTAGCTATGAGCTTTCATTTGGTACCCGGAAAATTATTGAAAACTCGCCACTTGGTTTCGAATTCCGTAATGAACCTGCTTTAAATGGAGGTTTCACAATACAGCGTGAAGAAACGGAATCTGTTTCTGAAATATGGCAACCCGTTGTAAAATCCAAACATGCTGAAATACTTAATAATTACAACGAACTCAGGCTTAGCCTAAAGGAAAAATCAGGTTTGATGAGGCAAATGGATCTGTTTGTGCGTGCATACAACGATGGGCTTGCATTCCGTTACAAATTATACCGCGGTGAGATGATTGGTAAACGGAATATTACACGCGAACTTACAGGATTCAATATTCCGGGGGATCCCAAAGCATGGATTGCAGAATATGGCGGATATTCTACTTCCAACGAAGATCAGTTTTTCGAAAGCAGGCTAAGCAAGCTGAATGAAACGTCCATTGCTGGAATGCCTTTGCTGATGGACTATGGAAACAATTGCTGGCTGGCAATTACAGAGGCCAACATCGACAATTATGCAGCTTTTTACCTGGGAACAAACGGGAAAACAAATAATCTTGTAACCAAATTGGTGCCTTATCCGGGTGAAGCTGAAAACGGTATAAAAGTCAGATTCAGCGATGATGTTTATACCCCCTGGCGTGTTATAATGACAGGGGAAACACCTGCCGCACTTATTGAATCCGAAATAATTCAGAATCTTAATGAACCATGTGCAATATCAGATCCCTCCTGGATTAAGCCAGGCATGAGCGCATGGGATCATTGGTGGAGTGGTGAAGTAAAAATGGAAATGCCTGTAATTAAAGAGTATATCGACCTTGCTTCTGAAATGGGCTGGGAATATATGCTTGTCGACTGGCAATGGTATGGCAAGTTCAACTCTCCTGAAGCAGA
>CAYOLQ010000132.1:0-9411 GCA_964404825.1 uncultured Chitinophaga sp. | reverse complement strand
ATGAATAAAAAAGTTATGATCCCGATTTCGTTAATGCTTACTTTTTGTATGGCAAAAGCGCAGTTGAACGAATTTCCCCTTAGCGATGAGTGGGTGCAGAAAATTGAGAAACTGGCTCCTGCGAAAGCCGAAGTTAAACCCTCAAAGCATCACAAAGTTCTGGTGTTTAGCTTATTCACCGGGTACGATCATTGGGTGGTACCGCATACCGATGCGGTTTTGAAAGTTCTGGCTGAAAAAACAGGTGCTTTCAGGGTGGAATTCAGCACAGATATTTACCGTTTTGAAAAAGATAACCTGAAAAAGTACGATGCTGTGGTTCTGAATAACAATTGTTCTGATGGTGAGAGAAGAGATTTGTTCCAAGATGTTCTGGATAAGGATACAAACCTGACCGATTCACAACGTAAAGCCAAAGCTGCGGTACTGGAGGCAAACCTGATTGATTATGTGAAAAATGGTGGCGGTCTGATGGTGATTCACGGAGCCATTGTGATGCAGAATAACTCCATGCCATTCAGCGAAATGGTGGGTGGAAGTTTCGATTATCATCCGGTACAGCAGGAAATAACACTTGAATTGTGCGAACCAAACCATCCCATGGTAAAAGCATTTGGCGGAAAACCCTTTGTGCATACCGATGAGCCATACCTGTTTAACAAGGCATACACGCAGAAGAATTTCAGACCCTTGTTGTATATGGATACTTCAAAACTGAACGGGAAAACAAAAGAAACCGATGGAAAGATACAATATGTTTCCTGGATCAAAAGGTTCGGGGATGGTCGTGTTTTTTATGTTTCACCCTCGCACAATGCCCGGAGTTATGAAGACAGCCGGCTTTTGAAATTCTACCTCGACGGTGCTCAATATGTTCTGGGCGATCTGAAATGTGATGATTCACCTGCTAAATTTTAAACCTCAACCTCAACCTCAACCTAAAAAACTACGATAACCAATGAAAAGACGAAAATTTCTACAGGCCACAATGATGGGAACTGCTGCCACTGTGGTATTCCCGACAATTGTCCCTGCTTCGGTTTTGGGTAAGAACGCACCAAGCAATAAGATAAACATCGGACAGATTGGTTGCGGACGAATTGCACGCGATCACGACATGCCCGGAACCATGCAGCACGACATTGCCCGGATGATTGCCGTTTGCGATGTGGATAAAAATCGTCTGGCCGACGGTAAAATGCTGGTCGACGAATTCTACAAAAAGAAAACAGGTCAGGATAATCCCATCAACGCAAGAATGTACGACGATTACCGCGAAATGCTTTTGAATAAAGATATTGATGCGGTTGTGATCAGCACCCCCGACCACTGGCACGCCCTGCCCGCCATTGAATCCGCTCTGGCCGGCAAGCATGTTTATTTGCAGAAACCGACTTCGCTTACAGTTGCTGAAGGCCGCATCATGGCCAATATTGTAAAGGAAAAGGGAATCATTCTTCAGGTGGGAACCCAGCAGCGTTCCTCAACACAGTTCCGGCTTGCTGCCGAGCTGGTCCGTAACGGAAGAATTGGCCGCCTGCACACGGTAAAAATTGGTCTGCCCGGCGATCCATCCGGACCTGAAGCTGCTGAAATGCCTGTACCAAAAGGCTTCAATTACGATAGGTGGCTGGGAGGAACTCCATTCGTTCCTTATACGGAATTAGGTGTTCATCCGCAAGTGGGATATGGCCGTCCGGGATGGCTGCGCCGGGAACAGTTTGGTGCGGGAATGATTACCGGCTGGGGGCAACATCATTACGATTCGGCTGCATGGGGAATGGATACCGAATTAACCGGACCCGTTTCCATTCAGGCAGTGGCCGAATTTCCAAAGTCAGGACTATGGGATGTTCATGGCGATTTTATGGCCAAAGCTGAATATGCCAACGGAATAACCATGTACACCAGCGGAGGGTATCCAAACGGAATCCGTTATGAGGGAACCGAAGGCTGGATATTTGTTTCCCGGGGAGATTATGTGGCTTCGGCCAGCGATCCGGTGTCCTTAGCCAAGAGTGCCAAAGCGTTGGATGCCAGTAATCAGGAACTGTTAAAATCGGTAATCGGTGAAAATGAAATTCATTTATATAAAAGCGACGAACAGCACGGCAACTGGCTCGATTGTATTCAGACGAATAAAGAACCAATTTCTCCGGCTGAAATCGGACACCGGGCTTGCTCCATTTGCCTGATTACGCATATTGCCATGAAGCTTAATCGCAAGCTGGCATGGAATCCCGGGACTGAACGTTTTGAAAACGATGAGGAGGCAAATTCGATGCTTAGGCGGGAGGAGCGGTTTCCTTATGGTATTGACAATATAAATCCAAAATAATATGCGGTTCTCTCCGCTTGCACCTCCGCTTGCGCCTCCGCTTGCGCCTCCGCTAAAGCTTCAGCGACACGTGGAAAGCTTCAGCGACACGCTGAGAGCACCGTAATATTAAATTGAAATTCAATAATTATAGCCTAAATAAATGACATTGAATCCAAATACGCAATTCATGGAAAAAATACTTATACTTTAGTTTTAGTTATGCAAATTAAGACAGTCCAACTTTTGGAGGAGATTTCCATTCCTTGATGGATTTATTTATCTTTGTTAAAAACAGATAAATATGGAATATATAAAAATTGAAATTCTAAATCCAAAAGCAAAAAGCTTGATTAAAAACCTAGCTGATATGGAATTAATCAGAATAAAAAAAGATAAAGCAAAATCTGAGTTTGCTGAATTACTTGATAGATTAAGAATACATTCTAAAAATGTCCCTTCTTTGGAAGAAATCACCAAGGAAGTGGAATCGGTTAGAAAAGCCCGATATGAAAAATAAATATGTAATTCTTGACACAAATCTTTGGATAAGTTTCCTCATTTCAAAAGACTAAAGTTTTTTGGATAACTATGTTTTAAAAGGAAAAGTAAAGCTTATATTTTCCGAAGAACTTTTTAGTGAGTTTATTTCCATTACTTAACGACCAAAATTTAAAAAATATTTCTCGAAAAGAGATGTCGATAATCTAATTCAGACAATTGACAAATATGGAATTCTTATTAAAGTCACCTCCGAAATTCAACTTTGCCGCGATATAAAAGACAATTTTTTGTTGAATTTGGCTGCCGACTCAAATGCTGATTTTTTAGTCACAGGTGACAACGATTTCTTAGAAATCAAAAACATTCAGAAAACTAAAATAGTCACTATCAGAGATCTGATAGACGAACTATAAGAAGGACGACCCCACAATAAGCGGTACAACCAATGCCTTGCTCTTTCTTAAAATGACGTTTTTTGAATACATTTAATTATGAATCCGAATAGCCATAATATGAAAAACTTAATCCCACTGGCAGCCATGGCAACCCTGTTATCAGCTTGTACAAGCGACGGACAAAAACCTGCCGGAAAATCGCTATCCAAATTTACCGGTGCTGCCGGGGAAGTGAAACTGATGACCCTTGATCCCGGGCATTTTCATGCCGGCCTGATTCAAAAAACAATGTACGGACAGATTGATCCCACGGTTTATGTATATGCCCCTGAAGGTGACGATTTGTCCCAGCATCTGGCACGTATCGAAGGATTTAACAAGCGTGCTGAAAACCCGACTGCATGGGTGGAAAAAGTTTATACCGGAGATGATTATCTTGAAAAAATGCTGACCGAAAAACCGGGCAATGTCATGATGGTATCCGGAAATAATGCAAAGAAAACCGAATACATTCAGAAAGCAGTTGAGGCCGGATTGAATGTATTTGCCGACAAACCCATGGTAATCTCCCCCGAAGCTTTCCCGGCTTTGGAACAGGCTTTTAAAACTGCCGGTGAAAAGGGCGTTTTGCTGTTCGATATCATGACCGAGCGTCACGAAATCACCTCCATTATTCAGCGTGATTTGGCCAATAATTTTGAGGTTTTCGGGGGATTGGTCGACGGAACTCCTGAACAACCTGCCGTAACCAAGGAAAGTGTGCACCATTTCTCGAAAATGGTTGCAGGAAGTCCCTTAAAACGTCCGGCATGGTTTTTCGATGTTGATCAGCAGGGCGAGGGAATTGTTGACGTAACCACCCACCTTGTTGACCTGATACAATGGGGCTGTTTCCCTGATGTGATCCTTGACAAATCTGATGTGCAGATGCTGACTGCCCGAAGATGGACCACCGACATATCACCGGCTGAGTTTGAAAAAGTAACTACACTGAAAGAATTCCCCGCATTCCTCGAAAAAGATGTGGTTGATGGAAATCTTAAGGTCTTTTCAAACGGTGAAATGGTTTATAAACTAAAAGGCAAACTGGCAAAAGTATCTGTTACCTGGAATTTTGAGGCTCCGGAAGGTACCGGCGACACACATTACAGCATCATGCGGGGCAACATTTGTGATGTGATGATCAGACAAGGTAAGGAAGAAGGATACAAACCTACTGTTTATATTGAAGCCACTGCAGCCAGCGATCTGCCAGCCTTTGAAGCTAAATTGAAAAAAGCGGTTGAGGAGGAAATTGCTGCTGAGTATGAGGGCCTGAAACTAAGCAAACTGAGCGATAAGCTCTGGAAAGTAGAAATTCCCGCACAATATAGTGTGGGACACGAAGCTCATTTTGCACAGGTAACTGAATTTTATCTCCAATATCTGAAAGGTGGCAAATTACCTGATTGGGAAGTTCCAAATATGATAACAAAATACTATACCACTACCGAAGGCTTGAAACTTGCTAAAGCAGGCATGGATTAGCTGAATGCTTCGGGTCTTCCCATATCCTTCCATGCTCCGGTATGAGGAAACAGATGAATATCACGTGTCCCGGCAATATTTAATAGTTCCGGAGTTAGGGAGTAGCAACCGATGTCGGGAAGCATACCGATAAATTCAGGACTCAGCATAGCTATTCCGGAGTAGGCAATTTGTTGAAGGGAGATTTCATTTCTGATGATTCTTTGCTCACCGGTGAGTTTGTTCTCCCATCCGCATAAAATGTTTTTATCGTTCATCAGGAACGGCCGGCTGGTTTCACGTTCTTTAACCGCCAGGGAGGCAAGGTTTTCGTAATCGTTATGGAAGTTATACAGATCGTCAAGGTTAAGATCTGTATAAACATCCACATTATGAATTAAAACTGGATCACCCTCGAAAAGTGCGGAAGCTTTTTTTATTCCTCCACCGGTATCCAGAAGCTCTGATGATTCATCAGAAAACGCAATATTTATTCCGAAATTCTTTTTCGACTCAACAAACGAAATAATTTGTTCGGGATAATGATGAACATTAATAACCACATCTCTGAACCCATGGTGTATCACCCTGCGAAGCACAATCTCCAGAAGACTCTTTCCATGGTATTCGACCATGGCTTTGGGTTTATTTTCCGTAAGCGGCATTAGCCTGGTTCCCAGTCCTGCCGCCAGGATCATCGCTCTTTTTTTCATTTTCAGGCTGCTTTGGTGATTCTTACCGGTTTGCAACAATAGGTTTCTTTATGCGACTTCCTTCCGCACTTTTTACACTCATATTTGAGCTTTTTGTCATTTTTTGACAGAACAAATCCCTCTTTACATAATCTTTTGCTCATTCACTTGTTTTGAAGTCTAAAAGTTCTCTGTGCTCAACTAAGACAGTTAAAAGGCGATTATGTTCAAGATGATCTGCAAGTTTTTGAGCCGCATATACCGAACGATGCTGACCTCCGGTACAACCAAAACTAATCTGGAGATTTGTAAATCCGCGTCCTGTATAGGTTTTAACACTACGATCAATAAGTGAAATTACATCCTTCAGGAAATCCTTCATGTCTGTTTTTTCTTCGAAAAACTTTATTACATCAGCATCAAGCCCGGTCAGATTTTTATATTCCGGATACCTTCCGGGATTATGGATCCCCCTGCAATCGAATACAAAACCACCGCCTTCCCCTGTCAGATCGTCGGGAACAGACTTGCGGTAAGAAAAACTACTGATTCTCACACATAAGTTGTTCCCCGGTTCCGGCAAAGGCTTGTTAAGTTTTTTATCTGTAATCATTAACTGAAGCAATCGGGTTAGTTCCGGATAATTATCCTGTGTCTTCCGGTCTGCCTCAAGGAGGAATTTCAGGTTCTGCATGGCAAACGGAACAGATTGCAGGAATAAGGGTTTTTTCTCTATCCAACCTCTTAGTCCATATGCCCCCATAGCCTGAAGCTGACGTACCAGTGCAAAAAGATAATAAGTTGATAAGAATTCTTCGGATTTAAAATCTCCATGTTTTACCTTTTTGATCCCTTCGATATAGTAATTCAGCAAATCCTCACGGATATCTCCGGGTATATTGGTACGTGCTTCAAACAGCAGCGTAGCAATGTCATACTGCAAAGCACCTTTTCTTCCACCCTGATAATCAATAAAGAACATTTTTTCATTCTGAATCATAATATTCCTCGACTGAAAATCACGGAATAAAAAGCTTTCCCTGTCAACTGTTTCAAGTAAACCGGCAATATTCTGAAAATCGTTTTCAAGCTTTTCTTCATCAAAGGGTATCCCCGACAATTTCAGAAAGAAATACTTAAAATGATTGAGATCCCACAGAATGGAACGGGAATCAAACGCATCCCTCGGGATACAGAAACTGTAGTCAAATCCCTTGTGACCCTCTGTCTGAAACCGAATCAGTTCATCAATTACTTTTTTGTAAACAGGTATTACTCCCCTCGGAAATTCCCATCCTTTTTTCATCGAGTCGGTAAGATCTTTCAGGGTGGTATCGCCCAAATCTTCAAGGAGATAGTATTTTTGATCGTCAGATACCATCAGAATCTCCGGAACAGGAAGTCTTTTTTTCAAAAATTGCCTTGTAAAGGAAATGAAAGCCTGATTTTCACGAACATCTTTATTATATGCCCCGACTGCCGTAGTTTCTGCATTTCTCAAACGATAATACTGCCTCGCAGATCCCGCCGGAACCAATAAACTTGTTTCGGTACATTCAACACCGAATTTTTTTTGAAACAATTCTTTTAAAATGTTTATTTCCATTTTGTTCCGTTTTCCTCCAATGAACTGTTAGCAATCTGAATAAACCCGGTTAATTCAGGCAATAATCCCTGAACCCAGTAATTCCCCATCTTTATACCAAGCGGCAAATTGTCCGGGTGTAATCCCCCGCTGCATTTCATCAAAAACAATATACATTCCTTCTTCCTTTCGATATAATCCGGCCTTTTGAAGGAGCTGGCGGTAACGGATTCTTACCTCGAATTCCTTTTCTTCGCCATTATGCATCATCTGATCAGGCCTGATCCAGTGGATATCTGCTGAGGGAACAAAGAGTCCTTTGCGGTACAATCCCGGATGTTCCTGACCCTGACCTACATAAATTATATTATCTTTAATATCCGTTGAAAGAATAAACAATGGTTTTGCTTTGCCTCCTATATTTAGTCCTTTTCTTTGTCCGATAGTATAATAGTGTGCTCCCTGATGTTTTCCCACCAGCATTCCATCCCCTGGTTTATATACAATTGCCTTCGTCAAATCTTCAGTTTTCAGGTTTCGGGGGATCTGCTGATATCCCTCGAAATCTTCAGGAATCTCAATAATAGCTCCTTCTTTTGGTTTTAGTTGTTGTTGCAGAAAGTCGGGCAGACTTACTTTACCAATAAAACATATCCCCTGTGAATCTTTCTTTTCAGCGGATGGAAGTTTGGCTTTTCTTGCAATATCACGTAGTTCATTTTTATGCAGATGACCTATCGGAAACAATGCTTTGGACAGTTGCTTCTGCGAAAGCTGACAGAGGAAATAGCTTTGTTCTTTTCCGGGATCGTCACCTGCCAGAAGACGGTATATTGTACCCTTCCCGGTTATAAATTCATCTTTTTTACAATAGTGCCCTGTTGCTATGAAATCAGGGTTAAACTGTTCACATACTCTGAAAAACTCATCAAATTTAATTTCACGGTTACACAGTACATCGGGGTTTGGAGTGCGACCCTTTTCATATTCCGAAAACATATAGTTTACCACTCTCGCCCTGTATTCTTCGCTTAAATCTACCACATGAAAAGGAATTCCAATTTTTTTTGCCACCATTTCAGCAAACAAAACATCTTCGTCCCATGGACAATCGGCTTTAAGCAGACCAGTCTTTTCGTGCCAGTTAATCATGAAAACAGCAATTACATCATATCCCTGCTCTTTTAGCAGATACGCTGCAACACTTGAATCAACTCCGCCTGATAATCCTACAACTACGCGCTGAGCCATTAATATTGATTTAAGCTGGCAAATTTACTGATTTATTGGGAGAGAATGTCTTTTTTATTTTCGCAATTCTTCTGACTTGTAACAACAAGATATTCAACGGCAAAACCCTTATTTCCACATTTTTTTACCAGACTCTGATATAAAGATGGGTCCATTTCGGGGGATCGGCTTAAAATCCAGAGGTACCTTCTGGAAGGTTCTCCAACTATTGCATAACTATAATCTTTTGCCAGATCAATGATATAATAATCAGCACGGAATGGCCAGAAAAACTGAACTTTTAATCTGGAATTCCAACTCCCTTCCGCTACAAATGCTTTGCCCCGTATGGATGCCCATTTCCCGTTACTTTTTCTGCATGTGTTGTAAACATTTATGTGGCCTTTTGGGTCAAGACTATAGTTTGCAGATATGCAATCACATCCATCAAGAAAACGGGCCGGCATATGACATATTTCATACCAGGTTCCTGCATATTTCCTGAGATCAACTTTGTCTACGGTTTCCAGCTCCGGCTGGGCATTACAGACATTAAACAGGAAAAATGCATTGCAAAATGCAAAAAAGGGAAATAGTTTACCCAGAATTGAAAAAAAAGGAGAGATATCTTTTGGCATCAAATTGTTCCGAAGTAGAATATCACCCCAAAATTTACCTGAATTCCATTCCGGACAGAACCTTCGCCGGTTGCACCGTCACCCGAAGGCTTTTGACTGTTCATGAAATAATTAATCATTCCCTCGAAAGCAATGTTTTCATTAAGGAAGTAATCAGCACCAACGCCACCTTTAAGACCAAAAACAGAATGTTTGGATTCAAAAGGAGTAGAGTCAAATGGCTCCTGCTTATTCACTGAAACTCCAAATCCTGCAGATGCTTCAAAAAAAGGTACCAATGTACCGTACTCCATATAATATCTGGCGAGCGGGCCAATCATCCATGAAATATCGGTATACTTATACTGAGAGGTAACAAAATTTCTCCTTGCATATCCGTAATCAATCATGCCGCCAATAGCAATCCGGTTTTTTAGAAAATATCCTGCTTTAGTAGTCAGATTGAGATTGAAATACTTATCAGGGTCAACATCAAAGTCTTTATCCTTATCGGTATACGACTGCACTGATAAGCTATTGTTACCGGCAAGAAATTTACTGCCAC
>CAYOLQ010000131.1:1418-9500 GCA_964404825.1 uncultured Chitinophaga sp. | reverse complement strand
TTGAGAATTAAAGCCATTGGCTATGGTGAATCACAGTTGATTTACAAGAGTTCAGCAACTCATAAATGTACTCCAACCGAGCATCGCGAGAACAGAAGAACTGAAATATTTATCCCTGGATTTATAAGGGGCGAACCTGTCAAACAGGTAAAAGGAGATTTTTCAGCTGTGAAGTAAGGTGTAAATTTAAATCAGGCAATTATATAATCGGTCATCAATTAGATTTCAAATATTTAAGTCTCAAAAGCAACCTCTGAATTATTTAGACGTGCCCGCCATATGCTTACATTTAATTCGAAACCGATTAGCATAATTAAAGAGTTAAAATAGAAAGAGAGCATTACTACAACAAGGGTTCCTATTGAACCATACAAGGTATTGTACTTTCCAAAATTATTAATGTAATAGGAGAAACCTATTGTAGTGATAATTGTCAGTATTGTAGCCAGGGTGCCTCCTGCTGAAATGAAACGGAATTTGGCCTTTCGGGCAGGAGCCAGGTAAAAAAGGAATGCATAACTGAAAAAGAATAAGGCACATATTATAAGCCACTTACCTCCCAGAAGCAGGTAGTAGTTTAAATCAGACTGTAAAAATCCATTATTAACCAGAAATTTCATCAACGTTTGGCTGAGCGTGATTAGTGCGACACTGAATGTTGTCAGAAGCGTAAGAATGATTGCGAGAATTAAAGCGACAAACCGCTGATTAATCCACGAACGAGTCTCTATGGCGTGAATAGTTCCGTTAAATGCAGCAATCACCGAGACAATTCCGTTGGTTGCGAATAGGAATGCGGCGATAAATCCGAAGGAGAGTAATCCTCCACGTGGTTGGGTAATAATATTTTCAATGGTACCCTGAATTGCCAAAAAAGCATTTTGAGGTAGTATGGTTTGCAGCATAATTAGAAGTTGTTCCTGGAAATGGGCGATCGGAATATAAGGGATTAACGTGAATACGAAAATGATTCCCGGAAATATGGCCAGAATAAAATTAAAGGCTATTGCTGATGCTCTGGTAGAAATAGCGCCATCAACAATCCCTTTCCAGAAAAACAGGGACACATCATAAAGTGGAACTCCATCAAAAAATGGAAGTTTTATTAATCGTGCTCTCTGCCTGAAGATTTCGGCTTGTTTAGATAGATATTGATTAAAAGCTGTCCAAATTGACATTAAAAGCGAATTTTTGATTAAAACTAATCCTTGTCAATCCTCAATTGAACAATCTGAGATTTACCCCCTTTTGATTTGAGTAAAAAATAGACCCTGAAATTTCCATTTCCGGTTTGCATCTTACCAATCGCATAGGATGAATCATCACCACCCTGATGGGTAATCTTGAAATCAGAGGGCTTATTCCGGTCGAAAAAGTCTTTCAGAATTTGCTCCCCTTGTGCCTGAGAGCAAACCAGTTCGCGATCAACAACAACCAGTTCAATATTCTCATAAAAATGAGATGCTACAACTCTTGCATCTCCAACTTTAAGCCCTGTTATTATTTGCTGGGGAATCTGGCTAATTGAAAGAAACGGATTTGCCAGCAAACAAAACATAAATATCAAAACAATTCCCGATTTCTGCTTCATCACAATGATATTATTTTTAGAATTTTACCACAAGAACCATGCAAATTACATAAATTGTTCGGTGGAATAATTATAAACGCTCATAAAGATACAGTTTTATTATTAAAAATGGCATGGATGAAAAAATTGTGTCTGAAAAATTGGATGTCAATGTTATCTGGCCTAATATTGTATTCGTGAAAATACTATTACTTACAATTGGCAATACCGATAAGAAGTATATGAAAGAGGGTGTTGAAGACTATGTAAAACGGCTCTCTTTTTATATACCATTCGAAATTAAGGTAATACCTGATATAAAAAATCGCAGCTCCCTTTCAGTCGAGATTCAGAAAGAGAAGGAGGGGCAATTAATCCTTAACCAGGTTCAGTCGGGTGATCAACTGATTTTGCTCGATGAACACGGATTGGAATTCTCATCTGTTGATTTTTCAAAGTGGATTGGGAAGAAGATGGTTGCAGGCATTCGTCAACTGATTTTTGTAATCGGTGGCCCCTATGGATTCTCAAAGGGAGTGTATCAAAGGTCTGATTTTAAGATTTCCCTATCGCAATTGACGTTCTCGCATCAGATGGTAAGAATGATTTTTGTTGAACAGCTGTACCGGGCGATGACAATTATCAAAAATGAACCATATCATCACGAATAAAGGTTATGCAAAGATTTGCACGTAGAAATATTTACATCCTCCTGGCGATTCCAATCTTAGTGGTTTTGCTCCTTTGCGAGTGGATTTTTTTTAAGGAGAATAATAGTATACAGGAGTCTGAACGTGTTTTTAAGGTTTTTGAAAAAAAAGAGAAAAGACTTGCACAACTGGTTGATTCTGTTGTGTTTCGCCTGAAGGTAGATCCCGGAGTGTTGAACGATTGGTCATTGCTCCATTTTTTCCATCAGGATGAGAATGGTTTGTCGGTGGCTGTGTTCAACGAAAAATCAATGATTTTCTGGTCATCATCATCCATTGCAATTCCATCCATCGATAATCGTTTTAAAAAGCCTGATGGACTGGTACATCTGACAACCGGTTGGTATTATCAGCTTTCACGTAATTATGGAAGCTATACAATAATCGGATTTATTCTGGTCAAGCGGGAGTTTCCGTATCATAACCGCTATATTAAGAGCGCTTTTCAGAACGATTTTAAATTGTCAGATGATTATCTGGTTCACTCAGTTTCTCAATCCAACGGTTTGAATATTTTTAAACCCGACGGAAAATACCTCTTCTCACTCACAAGTTCAAATAATACATCAGTTTCAAACAGAACTTCCGACATTCCGGTATTACTCTATTTCCTTTTTATCCTCATTCTTTTAGCACAGATTAATGTTTGGCTTAAGTATAGCAAACGAATACCTATAACCCTGAAAATAGTACTTTCTTTCGGTATTTGTTTCTTTATATATCTGATAATGAATGGATTTAAATTTCCATCCTCTTTGTATCAGACGAATCTGTTTTCTCCGCGTGATTTTGCCTATAGCAGTTGGCTGGCCTCATTGGGTGAATTTATCCTACTTTCCATCCTGATGTTCCATTCCACACTATCGTTGTTCTCATTTCTTAGCAATGAAAAAGGGCATAAAAGGGATGTAATCCGGAAAATTTTCATACATTTATTTGCTGCTTTTTTATTCTCATTTTCAGTTGTCCTGTTAAAAATACTATTGCTGAACTCAAATATTTCACTCGAATTTTTCAGTGACCTGAAATTTTCAGCAATTAATTTTTATGCTTTTGTCGGAGTTTCACTTCAGGTTCTGGGCTTTGTTATTGTAGTTTTGCGCATTCGGGGAGGTTATTTTGGAAAATCGGGAGAGAACAAATTTGTTGTCTCGCTTTGTGCTGCAGGTGCTATAGCAGGGATTTCTGTGTCGGCACTATGTTATGATATTGAATGGACGCCATTTATCTATTATGCAGGTATAGTTCTGATTATGGCCAGATTCAAAGTTGGAAAGATTCGGGAATATAAATTTACTTCTCTTTTGATTATCTCCGTTTTAGGTGCCAGCTATGTGAATCTGTATGCCCAGCAGCTGATACAGCTGAAAAGGAATAAGGTACTGGATTTGTGGGCGGTAAAACTGAGCTCCGAAAGAGATTCAGGTGCGGAGATCTTTCTTTCAGAACTAGATAATAAATTACATCAGGATACAATTATTCAATCCCATTTATTTCCTCCCTATAAAACACTCGAATCGTATTTCCAGAATAATTACTTTACAGGCTTTTGGCGAAATTACAATCTGCAGATTACCGTATGCACTCCGGAGGACAGTGTATATATTACTGATGAGCGGCATTATCCATGTCTTGAATTTTTCAATAATCTGAGAAATGCCAAGGGAATGCTTGTTTCGGGGAGTAATTTTTATTTTATGGATCGGGTTAACGGTCGGATATCCTATATGGGGCAACTCGATTTCGTAAATTCAATGAATATACCCGTCAAAATATTTATTGAGCTTAATTCCCGGGTGATTCCTGAAGGAAAGGGATATCCAGAACTATTGCTGGATGAACATGCCTCACGGGAGAGGCAGGATGGCGATTATAGTTATGCAAAATACTTCGATGGTGAACTCGTTGATCGGGGAGGGGATTATCAGTATGAAATGAAACTGCCCGCAGATATTCCGCTTACGGAAGAGTATACCTATTTCCCGAAAAACAACTACCGTCATTGTGCCTATAATCGTAACGGGAATAATTATGTGATCGTAAGTTATCCTGAAATTCATATCTATGACAGAATCAGTACTTTCCCATATTTGTTTCTATTGTTTTTTCTGACAGGATCGGTAATGTTGATTCTCAATAGTAAAAATCTTAGAATCCGGAGTCGCAAACTCGATTTTCGCGAGAAGATTCAGCTCACCCTAATACTTTCATTACTTGGTATTTTAATAATAATCGGATTGGGTTTAATGCTCTATAATTCCCGAAAATTGCTTAATTCGGTAAAGGATAACCTGAATGAGAAGGTAATGTCTGTATCTTCTGAATTGAGCATGAGAATTGGACATGAGACAGAGTTAAATGTTCCCATGCTCGATTTTATGAACGAACAGCTTATTGTACTTTCTGATATTATCCGGTCCGATATCAATCTGTATGATCTCAATGGCAGTTTGTTTGCCACTTCGCGAAGCGAGATTTATGACCGGGGTCTTTTGTCCCGTAAAATTGATCCGATTGCCTTCAAGGCGCTTACCACGGAGCATAAAACCCTTTTTCTTCATAATGAAAATCTCGGAGTAATGAATTTTTTCTCCGCCTATTCGCCAATTTACAATCAAAATAACCGGCTAATAGGGTATTTGAATTTACCCTATTTTACCCGGCAGGATGATTTTGAAAAGCAGGTTTCCGATTTTATTGTAGCATTTTCAAATTTATACATATTGCTGATAATAATTAGCTTAATGGTTGCATTGATTATAAGTCATAAATTAACAGCCCCCCTGCAACAAATAGAAAACTATCTGAAAGGTATTCAGTTGGGTAAAACAAATGCGAAAATTGAATACCTGGGTGAGGATGAAATTGGGCGGCTAGCCAAAGAATATAATAAAAAGGTGGATGAGCTGGCAGAAAGTGCAGAACTACTTGCACGATCAGAACGTGAATCTGCATGGCAGGAGATGGCCCGGCAAGTGGCTCATGAAATTAACAACCCGCTTACCCCGATGAAATTGAGTATCCAGTATTTGCAGCGTTTAAAAGAACAGAATTCTGAAAAGTTCGATGATTATTTTTTCAGGGTTAGCCGGATGCTGGCTGAACAAATCGATGCACTCTCCTTAATTGCCTCCTCCTTTTCGGATTTTGCCAAAATGCCAGTGGTAAATATTGAGCTGATCGATTTAAAAGAGAAATTAAGTGAAGTGGTTCTTCTTTTCGAAAATATGAATAATATAAAGGTTTCACTCACTGTTTCAGGCGATCAACCATTTGGTGTGATCGCAGACAAAGATCAATTGGGCAGAGCAATTATTAATCTGATTAAAAATGGTTTGCAGGCTATTCCAAAGGATAGGGCCGGGGTGTTGAATGTGAAGTTGTATAAAGAAGACATCTGGGCATTTATTTCAGTTACTGACAATGGGAATGGCATCCCCATTGAGTTGCAGGATAAATTATTTGAGCCGAGTTTTACCACAAAATCGAGTGGTACGGGATTGGGCCTGGCAATTGCCAGGAAAATAATTGAGAATTTTAATGGCGAAATTTGGTTTCAGTCAACACTTGATGTTGAAACAACGTTTTTTATAAAACTTCCATTATCTTCTATCCCTGATATGAAATAAGAGTTTTGATTAAAAGGTTAATTTCCCATCTCAGCCAGGAATTTTATTCTCACCATCCGGATCTCTTCCGCTTCATAATCATCTCCAAATTCAGCGATTGCCTCTTCCATTGAATCAGACTCCGCATCCTCCCTGAAATACCTGTAGATATCATCAATCTGATCTTCATCCATAACATCATCAATATAATAATCGATATTTATCTTTGTTCCTGAATTTACGATTGCCTCAAGCTCAGTTAGTAATTCACTCAGGGACATTCCTTTGGCATCGGCAATCTCGTTCAGTGCCAATTTGCGGTCGATATTTTGAATGATATAAACTTTATTTTTGGATTTGTTGGCAACCGAACGCACCACCATATCCTGGGCACGTTCTATCCCTTTCTCCTCGACATACCGCTTAATCACTTCTACGAATGGTTTTCCATAGCGCTGAGCTTTCCCCTGCCCAACTCCAATAATACCCTGAAGTTCTTCAATTGTTGTAGGATACTGTATGGACATATCAGAGAGTGAAGGGTCCTGAAAGATTACAAATGGGGGTAGTTTCTGCTTTATTGCTACTTTTTTACGCAGATCCTTTAGAATTGCGAAAAGTTCCGGATCGCCTGATGCATTCCCGCCCTGTGGTACTTCATCACCCTCCTCTTCAGACTCGTAGTCGTGGTTTTTGACAATCATAAAGGAGCGGGGATGGGCCAGAAATTCCCTTCCTGCATCGGTGAGTTTTAAAACGCCATAGTTTTCAATGTCTTTATGAAGGAATCCTGCAATGATACTTTGCCGGAAGACGGCATTCCAAATCTTATCGTCATATTCATCACCTTCACCAAATATATCGAGCGTATTATGCGAAAACGATTTTACAGTAGCATTCTCTATCCCCAGTAATATGCTGACCAGATGTTCACCCTTACATTGCTCCTTCACTTCTATTACTGCCTTTAAGGCTGTAATTACGAGCTCTCTCCCTTCCATTTGTTCTTTTGGATTCAGACAATTATCACAGAATCCGCAATTTTCTGTCTCGTATTTTTCCCCAAAGTAGTGAAGCAGTATGGTACGACGGCAAAGAGACGATTCTGCGAATGCCACAGTATCGAGTAAAAGTTGCTGACCGATTTCCTGCTCGGCAACAGGTTTTCCCTGCATAAATTTCTCGAGCTTCTGTATATCTTTATAGCTGTAAAAGGTAATGCATTTCCCTTCTCCGCCGTCGCGTCCCGCCCTGCCTGTTTCCTGGTAGTAACCTTCAAGCGATTTGGGGATGTCGTAGTGAATCACGAAACGGACATCCGGTTTGTCGATTCCCATTCCGAAGGCAATGGTTGCAACAATTACATCCGATTCTTCCATCAGAAATTTATCCTGATTGGCTGAACGGGTTGCAGAATCCATCCCTGCATGATAAGCCAGTGCCTTTATCCCATTTACCTGAAGCAATTCGGCAATCTCTTCAACTTTTTTACGACTAAGACAATAAATAATTCCTGATTTACCCGGATTGGTTTTAATCATTCTTATTATTTGATCCTTCGCTTTATTCTTAGGCCGAATCTCGTAATAGAGGTTCGGCCTGTTAAAGGAGGATTTAAAGACCTGTGCGTTCTGCATCCCGAGATTTTTCTGGATATCGTGTTGAACCTTAGGTGTTGCAGTGGCAGTTAATGCCATGATAGGTGCTTGCCCTATTTCATTGACAATAGGGCGGATTCTTCTGTACTCCGGTCTGAAGTCATGACCCCATTCTGAAATGCAGTGAGCTTCGTCGATGGCATAAAACGATATTTTTATTCCTTTCAGAAAATCGATGTTTTCCAATTTTGTAAGGGATTCAGGCGCCACATACAAAAGTTTGGTTTGACCTCTGGAGATATCCTCTTTTACTTTCTGTATTGCCGTTTTTGTAAGTGAGGAATTGAGAAAATGTGCAACTCCATCTTCAGTACTGAAACTTCTGATAGCATCAACCTGATTTTTCATCAATGCGATGAGCGGTGATATGACAATAGCCGTTCCCTCCTGCATCAGTGCCGGCAACTGGTAACACAGTGACTTTCCACCACCCGTAGGCATCAGAACAAAAGTGTCGTTTCCGTCTAGTATGCTGTTGATTACCTCTTCCTGTTGTCCCTTGAACCGATCAAAGCCAAAGTACTTTTGAAGCTGTT
>CAYOLQ010000131.1:0-1408 GCA_964404825.1 uncultured Chitinophaga sp. | reverse complement strand
TATAATCATACGTGAAAGTATCTCTCAATCAATTTGAATTTGTTCCACTAAATTATCATTTTTATTGCCCGGAACAAGTAATTAATTTAAAATCGTAAAAATTTAACATTGGATCTTTTTAGAACGGTTTTTTGCCTTCTTCAAATGGGGCAAAGAATCGTATATTTGCCGCTGAATTGTTTATGCATTTCTGGTTATTCAAAATCTTTAATAAAAGGTCAATGTCCATCAAGGGAATACTTACAGGAAAAGAGACTAAGGAGACAAAGTCGAAAAAGGCAAATGAGGAGATGTCCTTTCTGGAGCATCTGGAGGAGTTGCGATGGCATCTGGTTCGTGCTTCTGCGGCAGTGTTAATTGGTGCCATTTTGGTGTTTATTAATGTCAAATTCATTATGGATGAGATCCTTTTCGCACCAAAATATCCCGGTTTTTTTACCAACAGGGTATTTGCATGGATGGCGGCCAGGTTTGATTCACCTGATCTTGCCATTAATACCCAACCTTTTAGTATTATCAATTACGACATGGCAGGTCAGTTTTCGACCCATTTGAATATCGCTATGATCGGTGGGATTATTTTTGCAATTCCTTATATTTTTTGGGAATTCTGGCGTTTCATTCGCCCGGCGCTTTATGAAAAAGAGCGCAAACATGCTACCGGCGCAGTTTTTTACAGCACTTTATTGTTTATGTCTGGTGTACTTTTCGGCTATTATCTTGTTGTTCCACTTTCTACCCATTTTTTTGGATCGTACCGGGTGAGTGCAGAAGTCGTCAACCAAATAAATCTGAATTCTTACATCAGCTCAGTAACAACAATTATTTTGGGAAGCGGTGTTGTTTTTGAGTTGCCTATTGTGATCTATTTTCTGGCAAAAGTTGGCCTGGTAAGCTCCGGATTTTTAAAGAACTATCGCAGACATGCCTACATAATACTGCTTTTACTGGCAGCCATTATTACACCTCCAGATGTGTTTAGTATGCTGGTTGTGTCCGGACCATTAATTCTTCTTTATGAACTGGGCGTGGTACTTGCAAAACGGATCGAAAGTAAACGGGTTGATGAAGAACTACTCGAAGCTTAAAATTTATAATTATCTGAAACGATGAAACTAAGAGCTGAGAATTTAGTTAAAAAATATAGGAGCAGAACCGTTGTCAAAGGGGTATCGCTCGAATTGAATCAGGGAGAAATTGTTGGATTATTAGGCCCGAACGGAGCTGGTAAGACAACCTCATTTTATATGATTGTCGGGTTAATTAAGGCCAACGGAGGTCAGATATTTCTCGATGATCAGGATATAACCAGGTTTCCGGTATACAAAAGGGCACAGTTGGGGATCGGATACCTGGCTCAGGAGGCTTCAGTATTCCGGCAGATGAGCGTTGAAGATAATATCCGGTC
>CAYOLQ010000130.1:0-9629 GCA_964404825.1 uncultured Chitinophaga sp. | reverse complement strand
GCTCTTATTGTGCGCATTATCAACTGTTTATGCTCAGGACGCTGAATTTCTTTTTGCAAATAATTTGAAAGATACGCTCAGAGCGAAAGTTGATTATACTCATGCAGGTATCCACATTCTGGGCCCTGAAGTTGCACGAAAAATGTTACTTCTACAGGAAACTTATACTTACGTTGAAAGAGGAACCCTTATGGCTCCCGGCGACAAAGTAATTATAAAAAAGCCTGATATTTACTACTCAGTAAAGAAATTAAACGCATATTACAAGAAAGCGGTTAAAAAAGGAACCGTAAGTTCCGAACAAGCTGCCAAAAATCTTACCAGTTGTATTGAGAAAGGTTACTCAATATTTTATGAGGATACTCAGAAATTTGAAGAGTACATCCGAACAAAGAAAAAGCCTGAAGACATTCAGAAGGCGTTTGATAGTATAAAGCTTTACTAGACTTTGCAGGAGGTTGGGGAGGGGCGAAGAGTTAATATAAAAAACAAAAATGGCAGTCCAAAAGACTGCCATTTTTATTTTGTGCACTGTTTTAAGGAAAACTTTTAACCGTTAAACCCACCCTTTCTCGTGTAGGTTTCCTGTACATTAATATAATAGGCTTTGTATTTAATGTAGTGGTTACCTTTTTTGTATTCCCAGATAACACTTTTTGCTTTGTAAATCTTACCGATACACGCTTCGAATATCAGCGTGTAGTTAATACCGGTTACAGCTTCAGCTTCAATAATGGATGAGAATTCAATGCTCCTGTCTGCAAAATGACCAATTACCGGCAGATGATATTTTTTCTGAGATCTTTTTTTAAGAGTCTTGGGATTCGCTACTGAAGTCCTGAAATCGTATGCGTGGTGACTGGCAGCTCCCATTTTTACCTGTGGGTGATTATGGCTTGACATATAAGATCCGGTATTAATGAAAATACTCAAAAATGATTCGCGATAAAATTATGAAAATAAATTCAAAAAAATCAATCTCTTTGGTATAAATAACTTTTAAATATGAACTATAGTACTTTTTTATCAGCTTTTTGTTATCTTGATTTAAAATATTCTGATAAAGCTAAGTGTTTTGTTTAATTATTATATACCAAAATTTAAACAATCCAAAAATATCTTTGTTAATGTGCATATAAATAATTAAATCTCAGAAATTGTTTAAACTGGTTTCCAATATAAGAAAGGAAGAAGAAAAATTTCAACTTAATTCGAAGACATTCCTCGAAAAATTAAGTAAATTCAGGAAACTCCAGAATTTGAATCTTCAGGGAGGGACTGTTCAGGCGCGTGAAAAACACAAATCAAGAGGTAAACTTCTGGCCCGCGAAAGAATCGATTTGTTAACCGATCCCGGCACCCCTTTTTTAGAACTTTCTGTTTTCGCTGCATTTGGTCAGTATAGTGATCAGTTTCCTTCGGCAGGAATCGTTACGGGTATAGGAGTTGTTAATGGCCGTGAAACGGTTATCGTCGCCAACGATGCAACTGTAAAGGGAGGTACTTACATTAAGGAAACGATTAAAAAGCACATAAGGGCGCAGGAAATAGCACTTGAGAATCATCTTCCCTGTGTTTACCTTGTCGACTCCGGTGGAGTTTTTCTTCCCCGCCAGGATGAGGTTTTTCCGGATCGTTTTGACTTTGGCCGGATTTTTTACAATCAGTCGAAACTTTCTGCAGAAGGTATACCCCAGATTGCCATTGTGATGGGCTCCTGCACCGCCGGCGGAGCCTATGTACCTGCTATGTGCGATGAGACTATTATTGTACGGAATCAGGGAACTATTTTTATTGGAGGTCCCCCGCTAGTGAAAGCAGCTACCGGCGAAGATGTTACAGCTGAGGAACTGGGAGGTGCAGAAATTCATACAGCCATTTCCGGTGTTGCCGATCATTATGCAGACAATGATGTTCATGCGATTCAGATTTGCCGCAATATTTTCGAAAGTTTCCCGGTTCCGCAGCGTCAGCAGCTTGAAATGAAAGAGGTTGAGGAACCCGGCTATGATCCATCTGAAATCTATGGCTTACTACCCGAAAGTTCCAAAGATCCTATCGATCCCTATGAAATAATAATGAGATTGGCTGACGGCAGTCGTTTCCATGAATTCAAGGCTCGTTACGGAACAACTATTATTACCGGATTCGCTCATATTATGGGATTCCCGGTCGGGATAGTTGCCAACAACGGAATTCTGTTCTCAGAGAGTGCATTAAAGGCCACTCACTTTATCGAACTTTGCAATTTCAGAAAGATACCGATAGTGTTTCTTCAGAATATTACCGGTTTTATTGTTGGTAAAGATTTCGAACACCGTGGGATTGCGCGTGACGGGGCAAAAATGGTGCATGCAGTAGCAAGTTCCGTTGTTCCGAAATTTACGATAATTACAGGTGGTTCGTTCGGAGCAGGTAATTATGCAATGGCGGGCCGAGCTTACGATCCTCGTTTTCTGTTTATGTGGCCCAATTCCAGGATTTCTGTTATGGGAGGAGAGCAGGCAGCCGAGGTGCTGGTGCGTGTTAAGGAAGAGCAGGGAAATTCAAAAACTTCAGGTGAAGATCTAAAAAAATTGCGGGAAGAGATATTAAAAAAATATGAATACGAAGGTTCTGCATATTATAGTTCTTCGCGTTTGTGGGATGACGGGATAATTGATCCGGCAGATACCCGAAAAATCCTTGCCCTGGCTATTTCCGTGTCACTGAATAAAAAATTTCCGGAACCAAAAACAGGTGTATACAGAATGTAATTATGGAAACACTACAACATATCCGGTTCGAAAAATCCGACGGTTTTGGATACATCAGTCTTAACAGACCTGAAGTTCACAACGCCCTTGACCCCTTGATGATTTCAGAATTAACCGGAATCTTTGCTGAAGTCGCTGATGATGAAAGCCTTCGCGCCCTTGTTATCAGAGGGAATGGAAAATCATTCTCCAGTGGTGCCGATTTGAATTATATGACATCCCTGATAAACTCAACACAAAGGGATAATCTTGAAGATGCAGGAAAACTTGCTGCTTTATTCGATGCTATTTATAACTGTCCTTTACCCGTAATATCTGTTGTTCATGGGAATGTGTCAGGCGGAGCAAACGGAATCATAGCCGCTTCCGATATTGCCATTTGTACAGAAAACACAGCATTCCGGTTTACTGAGCTTAAACTCGGACTGGTACCTGCTACCATTTCGCCTTACATTATCCGAAGGATTGGTGAATTTCTGGCTGCAGAGCTTATGTTTACCTCCCGTAGTTTCACCGGAGCTCAGGCTTTTTCGTTCGGACTCGTAAGCAAATCGGTCAGGGAGGATGAACTCGAAACAACTCTGAAGTCCCTTCTCGATGAGATTCGTACATCGGGAGCAGTAGCGCTTCGCAAAACAAAATTACTTATCCGTTCCATTGCCGGAAAAGAAATCGACTCTGAAATCCGCAGATTTACATCCCGTGTTATTGCTGATGTCAGAGTTTCACCTGAAGCACAGGAAGGTATGAAAGCATTTCTTGAAAAGCGTAAACCCGACTGGTCAAAATAAGTGTAAATGAAACTTCTGAATAAGATACTTATAGCCAACAGAGGCGAGATTGCCGTGAGAATTATCAAAAGCCTCCGTTTAATGGGGATCCGCACTGTGGCCATTTATTCCCATCACGATAAACATGCATTGCACGTCAGAATGGCCGATGAGGCCTATGATCTGGAAGGCAGCGGATTAAAAGAAACCTACCTTGATATCCAGAAGATTATCCATATTGCAAAACAAACCGGAGCGGATGGAATTCATCCGGGCTATGGGTTTCTTAGCGAGAATGCGGCATTTGCTACTGCAGCAGCAGATGCGGGTATTAATTTCATCGGCCCTACACCTGAGATAATCCATCTCATGGGCGATAAAATCATGGCCAGAAAAACAATGCGGGAAATAGATATCCCTATGATAGAAGGCTTTGAAGGAAGCACTACAGAAATTCTTAAACGTGTTAAAGAGCTTACATATCCAATCCTGGTTAAAGCAGCAGCAGGCGGGGGAGGAAAAGCTATGCGAATTGTGAATGATCCCGGTTCACTCAAAGAAGCACTTGAGATTGCTGCACGAGAAGCACAGAATTATTTCGGTAACGATGTTCTCTATGTAGAAAGATATTTGTCTGATGCCAGGCATATAGAAGTGCAGGTGCTTGCAGACCATTATGGAAATTCACTTATTCTGGGCGAGAGAGAGTGTTCGGTTCAGCGGCGGTATCAGAAAGTAATCGAAGAATCTCCGGCAGTTTCCCTCTCACAAAAAGCCCGCGATGCAATGTATCAATCAGCTCAGAAAATTGTAAAGAAAATTGGCTATAACAACGCCGGGACTCTTGAATTTCTTGTTGATAAATCGGGCGAATATTTCTTCCTTGAAATGAATACCCGCATTCAGGTTGAGCACCCGGTAACAGAGATGGTTACAGGTCTTGATATTGTTGAACTTCAGGTACAGATAGCAGCAGGAAACCAGTTAACACTAAAGCAATCGGATATTATTATTTCCGGTCACGCTCTGGAGGCCAGGTTATATGCCGAAAATCCTGAAAAGGATTTTATGCCTTCACCCGGAAAAGTTGAATTGTATCATGAACCTGAAATGCCGGGACTCAGGATAGATTCCGGATTAGACGGACCGGATATTCTCCGCCCCGAATTTGATCCCCTTATAGCAAAAGTAATATTTCACGCACATAGCAGGGATGAGGCAATAAACGGACTGGATCAGGCATTGAAAAGTTTTACTCTTCACGGACCGAAAACCAACCGCGAATTTTTAAGGGAAATACTCCGGGATAAAAATTTTAACGATAACAAAATCTCGACATTATACCTTGAGAAAATCACGCCAAAACTCAATGAGAGTCTGCGTTTAAAGAAGTCAGAATTTCAAAAAAGCCGGATTCTCGCTGCATGGCTGGGTTGGAAACTGGGTGGATCACAAAGCAAAGATTCCGGAAGTGTTTGGGATAGGATAGGTTACTGGAGAATGGCCTTACGTAAGTCCATACTTTTTGATGACAGCCAATTTGATATATTCATCGAAAGTATTTCGGATCAGACTATTCTTTTTAGTATCGGGAAAGAAAAGCATACCATGACACTGAAAAGCCGGAGTGATTCGAGTATAATCTTTGAACTCGATGGAAAATGGTCATCTGCTTCCGTTTCAAGAGCATATTCCTATGAAGACATTGTTTGTATCGAAGGGCTCGAATTTAAGGTGCACCCGCTCGATTATCTTCCCCTGATGCCCTACTTTATCGATCATAAAGAATTGAATACAGGAGGAACAAGAATTATCAAATCGCCCCTTCATGGTAAAGTGTCCAATATTATTAGTGTGCAGGGATCGGAAATTAAAAAGGGGGATTTTCTTTATTCCCTTGATGCAATGAAAATTGAAAATAAGGTAACTTCGCCTTATAATGGTTGTTTAAGAGAAGTAAGAGTTAAAGCCGGTGATCAGGTACAAATAAACCAGATTATCCTGATTATCGACGAATGTGAATCTGGTAATAAAAAGTAAATTTATGATAACATCTGTTTATTTATCTGAAAATCACGAAAAACATCGCTTAAAGGTGAGAGATTTTGCCGAGAAGGAAATTAAACCTTTGGCTAAGGATCTCGATGAAAAGGAGGAGTTTTCCATTGGTCTGACCAAACAAATGGGCGATCTCGGACTCATGGGTATTACCCTTCCAAAAAAGTACGGAGGCGCAGGTTTGGATACCCTTTCGTACATTATTGCCGTTGAAGAACTCGCCCGTGTCGACAGTTCTCAGGCCGCTACCGTTGCAGCCCACAATTCACTTGGTATCTATCCGATTTACAAGTTTGGAACCGAAGAACAGAAGCAGAAGTTTCTGCCTCAGCTTACAACAGGAGAAAAACTGTGGGCTTTTGGTCTGACAGAAAAAAATGCAGGATCAGATGCGCGGGGAACGGAATCCACAGCAGTTCTGGATGGTAATACATGGACAATTAATGGCGAAAAGCAATATATTACAAACGGATCTGTGCCCATTAGTGCCGGAGTTACCCTGCAGGTAATTACTGCGGTTAAAGACGGTATTAAAGAACTTACAACTTTTCTCATAGACAGGGAAACTCCGGGATATACTACCGAAAAGATGGGGGAAAAGCTGATGTGGAGGGCCGCCGACACAGCACGCATGCATTTTAAAGATGTAAAAGTTCCTGAAGGCAATCTCCTCGGTGAAAAAGGTCAGGGCCCGCATATTATGTTTGAAGCACTCGACGGAGGCCGGCTCTCTATAGCTGCAATGGGATTGGGACTTGCACAGGGCGCATTTGAAATGGCGGTTGAATATTCGAAAAAACGTGTTCAGTTTGGAAGATCCATCTCAAAAAATCAGGGCATAGCTTTTAAGATTTCCGATATGCACATGAAAATAGAGCATGCCCGGGAATACCTCTATAAAGTGTGTTGGATGAAAGAGAAGGGTTTGCCCTACTCCCAGGAAGCCGCCATGGCAAAACTCTATTGTTCGGAGGTTGCACGTGAGGTAGCTGATGAATCACTTCAGGTTCATGGAGGTTACGGATTATTTAAGAACAACAGCATTGAAAGGTTTTACAGGGATCAGCGTCTTCTTCAGATAGGCGAGGGAACTTCAGAAATTCTGAGACTTGTAATTGCACGTAATCTGGGATTATAAACCATGGAAAGCCGTAAGAAAGACCATATCGATCTTGCATTTCAATCGCAAACACTCAGGGATGAAATAGACCGCAGGTTCTATTATGAACCTCTTTTAAGCCCCCATCCCGAGGGAATTCCCGGAAAATTTTTTCTGGCAGGGAAAAAAATAAAGGTGCCTATCTGGATTTCAAGCATGACGGGTGGTACAGAGCTGGCGGGCAAAATTAACCGAAATCTGGCGCATGCAGCAAGAGAATTCGGAATGGGAATGGGCCTTGGTTCCTGCAGGATAATTCTCGAAGAGAGCAAGCATTTCTCCGATTTTGATATGCGCGATGAACTTGGTCCCGATTTACCCTTTTTTGCCAATCTCGGGATTGCACAGTTGGAAAAGATGATTGTGAAAAAGGAGCTCGGGAAAATTGATAACCTTCTTTCCAGACTGCGGGCCGACGGATTAATTATTCACGTAAATCCTATGCAGGAAGCCTTTCAGCCTGAAGGTGACAGGTTCACAAGGCCGGCACTTGAAACGATCCAGATTGTTTTGCAACAGGCCGGATATCCCGTTATTGTTAAGGAGGTAGGACAGGGAATGGGAAAGGAAAGTTTGCGGGCCTTGTTGCGACTCCCTCTTGAATCAATTGAATTTGCTGCTTTTGGTGGTACAAATTTTGCTAAAGTGGAACTTTTACGTGCCGGCGAAAGTATGCAACAGCTTTTTGAGCCCTTGTCGAGGGTTGGACACGATGCATTTCAGATGATGGAAATGGTAAATTCAATTGTTGAGGAAGGAGATGTGCAATGCAACAGCATAATTGTTTCCGGTGGAATAAAATCGTTCCTGGATGGATATTATCTGATTCAGAAATCTGCCTTACCCGCTATTTACGGGCAGGCATCCGGCTTTCTGAAATATGCCAAAGAGGATTATAAGCAATTGCAGGAGTATACGAGTAGTCAGATAAAAGGACTTGAACTGGCCTATGCGTTTCTAAAAGTGAAAAACTAAAATGGACTCACGATTCATTTCCGGATTTTCGAAAATGAGCAAGGAACAGAAACTGAAAATTATTTCTGAAAACCTTGCTGACGATACCGGGTTTTTAACTGAACTGAATTCACTGAATCACAGGGATCCTGCTAAACAGGAGCAACTGGAACAATTTTCGGAAAACACTCTCGGGAATTTTCCCCTGCCTTACGGTGTCGTTCCAGGCTTTCTTATAAACGATGATGTTTTTACCCTTCCCATGGTTACCGAAGAATCTTCGGTTGTTGCAGCCACTGCATCTGCAGCGCGTTTCTGGTCGGAGAGGGGCGGTTTTCATGCTTCTGTAAAGGGAGTCGTTAAAACCGGACAGGTGCATTTTTCGTGGAATGGAACAGCTGCGTTTCTCTACGAATCGCTTGACGAACTCAGAAAGTATCTGATAAATAACACCATGCATCTCACAGAGAACATGGCTAAACGAGGAGGTGGAATCAGGCATATTGAACTTATCGATTTTTCGGAGCAAATTCCTGAGTATTTCCAGCTCCGTATTGGCTTTGATACCGCCGATAGCATGGGAGCGAATTTTATCAATTCGGTTCTTGAAGAAATAGCTGCACTTTTAAAAAATTTTTTTAACGGGAGTGAGGATCAAAAAACTCCTAATCAGAGAATTGAAATCATAATGGCTATTTTATCGAATTATACCACTGATTGTTTAGTGGAATGCTATGTTGAAACTGATTTTTCCTCTCTCGGAAATATTGCGGAAAACCTCAGCGGGAAGGAGTTTGCCACAAAGTTTAAAAAAGCAGTTGATATTGCCACAATTGATCCTTATCGCGCCGTAACGCACAACAAAGGAATTTTTAACGGCATCGACGCAGTAGTTCTCGCAACGGCCAACGATTTCCGGGCTGTTGAGGCATCAGGTCATGCCTGGGCAGCCAGAAACGGCTCATACAGTTCGCTTTCCAAAGTTGAACTAACGGAGGATACATTTCGTTTGAGTCTGGAAATCCCGATGGCTGTGGGAACGGTTGGCGGACTTACGCGTCTTCATCCTCTGGCCAAATGGTCGTTTGAGATTCTTAACCAGCCCGATGCACGGGAGTTGATGATGATCATTGCCTCTGCAGGACTTGCAAGTAATTTCAGTGCTGTCAGATCACTTATCACAAAGGGTATCCAGCATGGACACATGAAAATGCATCTTTCAAACATATTGTCGTCGCTTGGAGCAGATCCCCCGGAAAGAAAAAAAGCTGAAGAATACTTCAGAGAGCAAAAAGTCTCACACCATGCGGTTGAGCAATTTCTGAAAGGTTTGAGGAGAACAAATGAATCAGGATAAAACTATACAATCATACCGTTCCAGCGGAAAGCTGATGATAACCGGGGAGTACCTTGTTCTTCGCGGATCTCTGTCTTTGTCGGTGCCTCTGAGTGTTGGTCAGTCGCTTACTGTTAGAGAACATTCCGGCATCCCGGCGCTTGTTTGGAAAACGTATGTGAAAGGGCAACCATGGTTTGATGCGGTTTTTTCCCTGAACGGATTTATAATTGGCAATACAAACGATTTTCCAACAGCTCAGTACCTTCGCGAGCTTTTACTGGCTGCAGAAAGTATGAATCCGGGTTTTTTGGAAAAGGGAAAACGTTATGAGATCGTGGCGAAGGTGGAATTTGATATGAACTGGGGTTTCGGCAGCAGTTCGTCACTGATTGTAAACCTTGCAGCATGGGCGAAAGTTGATCCCTTCGCGCTTTTCAGAAAGGTTTCCACGGGTTCGGGATATGACGTAGCGACAGCCATGTCGCAAAAGCCCGTTGTTTACAGATTGATTGAAAACAAACCGGAAATCAGACAAGTATATTTTAATCCGGTTTTCCGTGAGCAATTATACTTTGCTTACCTCGGGAAAAAGC
>CAYOLQ010000129.1:0-9803 GCA_964404825.1 uncultured Chitinophaga sp. | reverse complement strand
AAGATTCTGGAAAATAAAATTAAAAAATGCACCCAATAACCCCACAGGGTATAAATGAATAAAAAAATTAAAATTAAAAAATGCACAAAACAACCCCGAAGGGGTAAAACGATTATAGCATAAATTAAAAAATACCCCCAAACAACCCCGAAGGGGTGAAATTATTATTGAATAAAATTATGTGAAAATGCAGAATACGCTTATTGACCAATCCATTGTAAAGTCGGTCCTTTTGTCGACCGGTATTGAAAACATCGGCAGGGCTTCCATCCGCGAACTGGTTAGAATCGTTAACATTATTGAAGAAAAAACGGGTGTAAAATTCATCCGCATGGAGATGGGAGTTCCGGGAGTCGAACCTTCCGAAATAGGAATAAATGCAGAAATTGATGCGCTTCGCAGAGGAGTAGCTTCGAAATATCCCATGATTGAAGGTATTCAAACCTTGAAATCCGAAATGTCCCGTTTTTGCAAAATGTTTCTGGATATTGAAGTTGGTCCGGACGGTTGCATCCCAACCGTTGGTTCCATGATGGGATCCATGGCAGCATTTCTCGTTGCTAATCGTACCAGCAGTCAGAAGGAAGGGACCTTGTTTATAGATCCCGGATTCCCGGTACAGAAACAACAGTGCAAGGTTCTGGGACAAGACTATAAGAGTTTTGATGTGTATAATTTCAGGGGAGAAAAGTTAAAACAGAAACTGGAGTCGTATCTCAGGGATGGTAAAATCTCAACCATTCTTTACTCCAATCCAAATAACCCATCCTGGATTTGCTTTACCGAAGATGAATTAAAAATTATTGGAGAACTGTCAACAAAATATGATGTTATTGTAATTGAGGATCTTGCCTATTTTGCTATGGATTTCAGGAGTGATAAGTCCATTCCGGGTGTGCCTCCTTTCCAGCCTACGGTAGCCAGATACACCGATAACTATATTCTGCTTGTTTCGAGCAGTAAAGCCTTTAGCTATGCCGGACAAAGGGTGGGGATGATGGTTATTTCAGATAAACTGTATTCCAGAAAATATCCGGATCTTAAACGGTACTATTCAAGCGATAAATTTGGCTATTCCATGATTTACGGTGCAGTATATGCATTGTCGGCCGGCACTTCCCACTCCGGACAATATGCACTTGCAGCCATGCTGAAAGCCGCTAATGACGGTAAGTTTAATTTCGTTTCTCTTGTAAGGGATTACGGTGAGAAGGCCGGAATAATGAAAAAACTGTTCACCGGCTATGGCTTTAAAATAGTATACGACAAAGACATGGAAGTACCCATTGCCGATGGATTTTATTTCACCATTTCATATCCCGGTTTTTCAGGAGCAGATCTGGTAGAGGAATTACTTTATTACGGCATCAGCGCAATCTCCCTCGATATTACAGGCAGTGAGCGCTCAGAAGGTTTAAGAGCCTGCGTTTCACAGGTTTCGAGGGATCAGTTTGCAGACCTTGAGTCCAGACTTAAACTTTTTCAGGATAGTCATCCGGTAAAATAGATTAATTCTAAAGAGCTCATAACCATCAATGAATCAATGAATAATAACAGTGATAATTTGTGTATGGTAAAGTCTGTTATTTATCATTAGCATGAACAGAATGGTTTAAGTTCAGAATTTGTATTTTTGATGGCGATTTTTATTTCACTACCAAAAACAGTTTGTAATGGCTAAAGCTAAAGGTGCAATTGTTGTTGACATCGAAAAATGCAAAGGATGCGAAGTGTGCGTTGTAAACTGTCCGACGAATGTTATTCGCCTTACCCGTGAAGTCAACAGCAAAGGCTATCATTTTGCATATATGGAAGTTCCGGAAGCCTGCATAGGCTGCGCAAATTGCGCTGTTGTTTGTCCGGATGGAGTTATCACCGTTTACCAGGTAAAAGAATAATTCAGAAATACCACTTGTTGTAATGAAAGAATTACGATTAATGAAAGGTAACGAAGCAATTGCTGAAGCAGCCATCAGAGCGGGTGCAGATGCTTACTTCGGTTACCCGATTACTCCGCAGTCAGAGGTTCTTGAATATCTTATGGCAGAACGTACCATTGAACGTACCGGAATGATTGTGCTTCAGGCAGAAAGTGAAATTGCTGCCATCAATATGGTTTATGGTGCTGCAGCAACCGGTAAACGGGTACTTACTTCTTCTTCAAGTCCCGGAATCTCTCTCAAGCAGGAAGGAATTTCCTACATAGCCGGTGCCGAGCTTCCCTGCCTGATAGTTAACGTGGTTCGCGGAGGCCCCGGACTTGGAACCATTCAGCCTTCTCAGGCCGATTATTTTCAGTCCACCAAAGGTGGAGGTCATGGCGATTACCGTCTTCTGGTACTTGCTCCCGCTTCCGTTCAGGAAATGTCTGATTTCGTTAAGCTCGGATTTGAGCTGGCTTTTAAGTACCGCAGCCCTGTTTTAATTCTAAGCGATGGCGTTATCGGTCAGATGATGGAAAAAGTAGAACTGTTTGAACAACAGCCGCGCGTATCAAAATATGATCCTACCTGGACACTGACCGGTAAACCGGTGGAGAGAGAAAGAAATATAGCGACTTCTCTTGATTTGGATCCGTACCGCCAGGAAAAGCACAACATTAAACTTCAGGCAAAATACGCGGCTATGGAGGAAAATGAAGTGCGATTTGAGGAATTCGATTGTGCCGATGCCGAGTATCTTATCGTGGCTTATGGCTCCAGTGCACGAATTAGTCAGAAAGCAGTACAGCTTGCCCGCGCAAAAGGAATTAAAGTTGGACTCTTCCGTCCGATAACACTTTTCCCCTTTCCAAAAAAGGAGTTACACGCTTACGGTTCAAAACTCAAAGGAATATTATCGGTTGAAATGAGTGCCGGCCAGATGATCGAAGATATTCAGCTCGCTGTCGCAGGTAAGGTTGAGGTAAAACATTTCGGCCGTTACGGGGGAGTTATCCCTGCTCCGGATGAAGTATTAGCTGCCCTCGAACAATTAATTTCAGGAGGTTCAAAATGAACATTAAAGATATCATAAAACCGGAAAACCTGGTTTACACCAAAACTCCGCTCCTTACCGACAATGTGATGTCCTACTGTCCGGGTTGCAGCCATGGCACAGCCCACAGGATTATCATGGAGGTTATTGAGGAAATGGGCATTCAATCGGAAACAATTGGTGTTGCTCCGGTAGGTTGTTCGGTGCTGGCTTACGAATTTATGGATATTGACATGGCTCAGGCCGCTCATGGCCGTGCACCGGCAGTTGCAACAGGGATTAAACGTTGCTGGCCCGATAAATATGTATTTACCTATCAGGGCGATGGCGACCTGGCTGCCATCGGCACAGCTGAAACTATCCATGCATGCAACCGGGGTGAAAATATCATGATCGTATTTATCAATAATGGAATTTACGGGATGACAGGCGGACAGATGGCACCCACAACACTTCCCGGGATGAAATCGTCAACCTCACCTTTCGGAAGAGATGTTGCAAGTATGGGAAATCCCATTAAAATGACCGACCTCGTTGCTCAATTGCCCGGAACTTATTATGTTACCCGCCAGTCGGTTCATAAACCTGTTAATGTGCGCCGGACTAAAAAAGCCGTACGTATTGCCCTCGAAAATCAGAAACTCAACAAAGGACTCTCGTTCATCGAAATTGTTTCGAGTTGTAACTCCGGCTGGAAAATGACACCTGTTGAGGCAAACACCTGGATGGAAGAGAATATGATCCCTTTTTATCCTCTGGGGGATCTGAAAGTTGATGGTGAACTAATTAAGAAATAATCCGAAAAAGCTAAATTCATGACTGAAGAGATTATCATTGCCGGTTTTGGTGGACAAGGAGTTCTTTCTATGGGCAAGATTTTGGCCTACAGTGGAATTATGCAGGATATGGAAGTCAGCTGGATGCCATCTTACGGTCCCGAAATGAGAGGGGGCACAGCCAACGTAACCGTTATCATCAGCGATGAGCGTGTAAGTTCTCCCATTCTTAATCAGTTTGATTCGGCTATTATTCTGAACCAGCAATCGATGGATAAATTTGAGTCCAAAGTTAAACCCGGCGGAATCCTGCTCTACGACGGAAATGGTATCACCCGGCATCCGGAACGTAAGGACATCAGGATTTTCAGAGTTGATGCAGCAGCTGAATCAGCCCGGCTTTCAACTACAAAAACCTTTAATATGATTGTGCTGGGTGGATTTCTTAAGATAAAACCCGTAGTGAAAATGGAGAATGTTGTTGCAGGAATAAAAAAATCGCTTCCGGAAAGACATCATCACCTTATCAAGGTTAATGAAGATGCTATTTTAAGAGGGATGGAGATTGTTCGTCCGGTTGAATTGTAATTCCGGCTAACCTATTTTTTATAAAAGTTCATCCTGTCGATATACTCAAAAACTTTTTCGGGCAAAAAATATCTTACGCTTTTCTTATCCCTGATTGCCTGTCGCAAAAAACTGGATGATATTTCTATTTTCGGTGCATTTACGAGACTTATATTTTCATGGGATTTGAGATTTCCTTCGCAAGATCCTATACGCGGGTAAACAAAGCGATGGTAATTTTTAACAATGAGATCCGCATTTTTCCATTTATGAAAACTCTCCAGGTTGTCTGTTCCAAGAATTAGTGAGAATCTGTGTTCCGGGAATTTTCCGTTGAGGTAAATAAGGGTATCAATGGTATAGCTTGGTTTAGGCATCCTGAATTCAATATCCGAGACCCTGAAACGATTATCGTGATCGATTGCCAGATGAACCATTTCAAGTCTTAGGTTATCATCGAGAAGGGTTTCTTTTGCTTTCAGGGGATTGTGCGGACTTACAACAAACCAAATCTGGTCAAGACCTGTATTCCAGAGCATATATTCTGCAATGGCAAGATGTCCAATATGGATTGGGTTGAAGGAGCCGAAGAAAAGTCCTATATGCATTTTATTCGTTTAAAAATCTGCTTACAATTTTTTCCGCCTCAATCAGAGCACTATCGAGTTTGTCGTTTATCAGGATGATATCAAATTTATCTGAAAATTTCATCTCATCTATTGCCTTGCCTATTCTCTTTTGCAGAGAATCTTCATCTTCTGTAGAGCGCTCCCTGAGTCTCTTTTCAAGCACTTTTAACGATGGAGCCTTTACAAATATAGCCAGCGCATCGTCTCCAAAAAGCTTTTTTATATTTAATCCTCCAACAACATCCACATCAAAAACTACATGTTTGCCTTCATTCCTGAGTCTTTCCACATCCTGCTTCAGTGTTCCGTAATACTGACCCGGATATACTTCTTCCCACTCGATAAATTCCTTGCTGGCTATTTTTTTCCTGAATTCGTCCGGGCTAAGGAAATAGTAATCTTTTCCATGGGTTTCGTTTTCCCTTTTTTTACGACTTGTTGCAGAAACCGAGGATACGAGCCTGGGATCAAGTTGAAGAATATGACGAACCAGGGTAGTTTTACCTGATCCGGATGGAGCTGAAAAAATCAGTAATTTCCCTTTCATAATTATAGAATATTCAGGATCTGCTCTTTTATTTTTTCAAGTTCGTCTTTCATACTCACAACAATTTTCTGCATATCGGAATCACCGGCTTTTGAGCCCAGTGTATTGATCTCCCGGCCCATTTCCTGAAGAATAAAACCGAGCTTTTTACCTGCATTCTCCTCATTATGTATGGTCTCCCGGAAATATTTGCAATGGTTGGCCAGTCTGACTTTTTCTTCTGATACATCCATTTTTTCCATGTAATAAATCAGTTCCTGCTCAAAACGGTTTTTATCAAGATCTTTTATTTTGAGTTCCTGGAGCTGTGAATCGAGTTTTTCACGAATCTTTACAATACGCCGGGTTTCATATTTACCGGTTTGCTCCAGTCCCTCTAAAATATGATCCACATTAGCCAGCATGTCTTTTTCCAGAGCTAAACCTTCCTGAATGCGAAAGGTATCAACCTGCTCCAGTGCCTGAACCAGAACTTCTCTGATTTTCAGCCATTCCAACTCTTCGAATTCATTCTTCTCAACTTTAACGGTGTCGGGGAGCCGCATAACAACATCCATGAGGTTTTCGGGGGATTCCACTCCCAGTTCTTTATGTATTTCTTCCAACTGCCTGAAGTACGCTTTAACGAGTTCTTTGTTAATGGAAGCAGGGGTAATGCCCGCATTCAGTTCATAGTAAATATTTACATCAATTTTTCCTCTTTGCAGTTTCTCATTTATCATCTGCCGCAACTCAAGCTCTTTTCCCCTGTATGCATAAGGAAGCTTAATATTGGTGTCGTTGTTTTTCGAATTCAGGCTTTTGACTTCAATGCTCACTTTTTTATCGGTAAGTACGATTTCAGCTTTTCCGTAACCGGTCATTGATCTGATCATAATACTTAATTTGAATAGATATAAAGCAAAGGTAATATTTTCGGATGAAGTTTTAACAGCGGATTCCAGGATGCAGTCCTGTTCACTCCACAGGCACCACCTGCACAATAACCTTCCTTTTCCACCTTCCTGTGCGATAATATAAATACGACATAATCATTCCGGCTGTCCAGCCAATAGGAACTGCCCACCAGATACCAGTTTCACCCATTCGTGCTGAAAGGAAGTATGCCATAGGAATACGTATTAACCATAAGGCAAATAAGGTAATAAACATAGGTATTAGTGTATCCCCGGCTCCCCGCATGACCCCGCTGAAGGTAAACATGGTTGCAAACACCAGATAAAATGAGGTAACAATAGTAAGGTATTCGCCGCCGATCCTGATAACTTCTGTTTCCTCCTTATTAGTAAAAATATGCATAATATGGGATCGGAAAACAATCAGGACTAAGCTTATTATTATGGAAGTAGTCCACGCCATAAGCATCGTCATAATCAGACCTTTTCGTACCCTGTCAATTTTGCCTGCACCGATATTTTGTCCGACGAATGTTGAAAGAGCCTGTGCAAACACCATTGCAGGAACGGTGGCAATGGAATCAATCCTTCCGGCTGCTGAAAAGGCCGCCACAACGTTTGTGCCGAAGGTATTTACAATGCTGAAAAGAGCCATCATCCCCAATGCAACAAATGTCTGCTGTAGTCCGGTTGGAAGACCAATACGAAAGCAAGCCCTGAATATCTCACGATCAAAACTCCATTGCCGGAAATTAAAATTGATAATTTCGTGAGTTCTGTGCAGGTAAATCATCGATGCTACCAATGCACCTCCCTGAGAAATTATCGTTGCATATGCAGCGCCGGCTACACCCCATTTAAAAACCAGAACGAAAAGCAGATCCAGGGCAATATTGGCTATGGCGGAAAAAATAAGAAAATACAGAGGAGTCTTCGAATCGCCCATACCACGTAGTATGGCTGCAGTACCATTGTATCCGAAGAACAAAACAATTCCGGCAATATAAATATTCAGGTAGGTTTTTGCCATTGGTAAAAGCTCTACGGGTAGCTTTGTGAGGCGGAAAATAGGATCAACAAGCAATAAACCAACTACGGTGAGTATAAGTGATGCCACGAACATAAAAATGTAGATGGTTTCTGTAGCCTTCTTTACTTTTACCATATCTTTTGCACCAAAGTACTGGGAAATCACCACCATACCTCCGGAAGCAATTCCAATCATCAGGGCAATCATGGTAAAAATTATCGGAAATGATGCACCTACAGCCGCCAGTGCTTCCTTACCCAGGAACTTTCCAACAATGGCACTGTCGACCATACTGTAAAACTGTTGGAACAGATGTCCCAGCAGCATAGGCACAGCAAATAAAAAGATAAGTTTCCCCTCTCGACCAACCGTTAGATCTTTCATTGAGAATTCTAAAAGAAATGCAAAAGTGAGGAATTTAATTCTTCATTCAAAGGAAACAATCATTTTATCAGGACGAAGCAAAGATCCTTTTACTTTTGCCCTGTATTAAGACTTTTTAGCGTTTCTCTTACCGCATCCCTGTTACTGATCGGAACATAGTTAAATTTTCCAATAAATTTAGATGCATCGAAAAAATAAGGCCTGTCGTATTGGTACATCATTTCGGGCATTTCAGCCAGTACCGGAATAAAAATTCCCATAATTTTCAAAGCCCAGACAGGGGCAACAGAAACCTTATCAGTGGTATTCAGTTCCTCAGCAAATAATTTAACCCACTGACGACCGGTAAGTGAATTCATATCCACAGGAAGGTTCCAGATTTGATTATATGCATCGGGTGTATTCCCCAGGATGGCTGTTCCTTTTGCCAGATCAGGGGTATAGCCCATTGTATGAATAAGATCTGCATTGCAAAACCATTGTGCTTTTTTCCCTTTCACCAGATTATCATAAACCAGATTCATTAATAAACTGTTTTGCTTTTTTATCGGGCCAAAAAAGTCCGGTGCTCTTGCGATTATTGCTTCCAGTTTCCCCTTTTCTACCTGCTCCAGAATGATTCGGTTTACCTCCGCGCGCACAATACCTTTCCTGCTGGAAGGGCTTACTGGCGATTCTTCCGCAATATGCATGACATTGTCTCCACCAATTGAATAAACATTATCAAAGAATACCAGTTTGGTTTTGTGCCTTATACAACTTTCCACAACAGTTTTCATAAAAGGAGGCCATTTTTTTTGCCAGGTCTTTATGTTGTATTCAAATCCTACGGTTACATAACAAATTTCACTTCCTGCAATTGATGAATCTAAAGCTGTAGGATCTGAAAAATCTGCTGAGAAAATGACGTCCGTGTCATTAACTTTAATCGGGTTTCGGCTAACAAGCCTGATATTATCGGTGTACTTTTTAAGAGCTTTGGCGAGATCAATTCCGATTGCACCTCCTGAACCTAAAATTGTTTGCATGTTTTAGCATTTATTATCATTAAATCTTTTTAAAAGTAGCCGCATATCCACCATTCTTAGCAAGATCCACTTTTAGAATAACACCACTTTTAACAGATTGTTTTTTCATTATGAGATTCTTTGGATTTTTATCCGAATCTTTTGCATCGGCCCAGAGGGTCATTTCATATGTGCCTTCGGGAAGGAAATCCAGCTTTATCTCAAACTTTTTGCCTATACTGTTATTTAGGATCCCCATAAACCACACATTACCGTTACGCCGGGCCATTGCAATGTAATTATCAGGATATCCGGCAATAAATCTGGTGTCATCCCAAACAGTAGGTACAATTTTAAGGAAATCAGCGCCAGGCTGATTCAGAATATGCCGGGGATGATCGCATACTACTGTAAGCGGACTTTCATAAACAACAAATTTTGCAAGCTCGGCAGCGCGGGTATTCCAAACCAGGGCAGGGGAGGTCTGTTTCCATGCTTCTTTTGTAACATTTAAAAATCCTCCCGGGGTATAATCCATTTGCCCGGCCAGCATGCGTGTGAAAGCCAGTGTGACGTTGTGTTCAGGATTCATTTTATCGGAGAATTTGTAGTATTCATTTCCCATTACACCTTCCCTTGTAATCATATTTGGATAGGTTCGTATGATGCCGTCGGGTTTATATGCGCCGTGAAAATCAACAAGCAGACGGTTTTCTGCTGCACATTTAATAATATCGCGATACCAGTTAACCATTTCCTGATCATCGCGGTCCATAAAATCGATTTTAATTCCTGCAATTCCCCACTGATGATAAAGAGGGAAAGCTTTTTTGTAAGCGGAATTACGGTTTACATCCTTTGAATAAAGCCAGACCAGAATCTTTACATTTTTCGATTTTGCATATTCAATGATTTCAGGCATGTTAATTTGCGGTGCCCAACGGGTAATATCGGCTTCGGGAGTATTAAACGGCCCGTACCATTGCCAGTC
>CAYOLQ010000128.1:0-9812 GCA_964404825.1 uncultured Chitinophaga sp. | reverse complement strand
AACGAATGAAAATAATCATTGAACCATCCAGCGCAGTTACTCTTGCTGCAATTTTAAGGGAAAAAGATTTTTTCAAATCTTCCCGGACAGGGATAATTCTCTCGGGAGGGAATGTGGATTTGAATCATTTACCTTTCTGAGTTCGGATACATCAGAATTACAAACCCTTAGAAAAAAAACAAAAATCACTTATTCTAATATTATTTTTCTATTTTTGACGATATAAAAGAATCGCAAAACCACTTTTATGCCGAGGTCAGGGACTTTCTATTTACTTATTCTCCTGTTCATCATTAGTTTTTCTTCATGCAGGGATAAAAACGCTGGTAAAATTGAGCAGGGTTCATCGAATCCTGAAGCAAAAAATGCTTATGCTACATTCATGGAACTTCTTGAAAATGATTCCATTATAAATGATTCCCTGATAAAGATTCAATATACCAAAGCATTGAGCCTGCTTGAAACAGAAGGACAACTACTTCTGGATAGGAAGATGGGCGAATACTATTACAATAATGAAATCCCTGATACTGCGCTAATCTACTTCCGGAAGGGTCTGGAACTGGCAAGAAAAGTTAAGAATACATATTACACCTCTGTATTTCATCTGATGTGTGGATCTGTGTATACATTTGTTTCCGATTTTGAACCTGCACTTGTTGAATTAAAAGCCGCCTACAACATTTCATCTACCATTGATTCATTAAATCTTCAGATAAGAACATCAAGGAATCTGGGAAATGTTTACTGGAATATCGGTAATTATGATCTTGCTCTTGATTATTACCTTATATCCCTCGAAATAAGTCAGAAAGCAAATAATCAACTGGGTATTGCCTCAGCCTTAAATAATATCGGGAATGTTTATCAGGAAGTAAAGAATTACGATCGTGCTATTGATTACTATAAAAGGTCTGAAATGATTGCCGAATCAGAGGACTTCTCAAGAGTAATTGCAATAACGAATAACAATCTCGGGGATGTCTTTTCCATTAAAGGGAAATATGATAGTGCACTGATTTACTTCAAAAAGGCTCTTGACGAGGTAAAAAAAGTAGAATCGAGATTCGATGCCGGAATATATATCGGAAATTTAGCTGACCTGTACCTGAAAACAGATTCTCTTGAAAAATCAATGGAGTATTTTTTTGAATCTCTTCATTATGCCGAAGGAACCGGTGATAAAACAGGCATAGCCAGTTGCAATCTTGGTTTGGCCGAGGTTCACCTGAAAGATAATAATCCCACGCTGGCTGAAGAATTTCTCCTGAAAGGCATTAAAGTTAGTGAGGAAATTGGTTCCTTAAAGCTTATGGAATATGGGTACAGACTTTATTCATCCTTCTATTTTCATAAAGGGGATTATCCGAATTCCCATTTCTTTCTTAGCAGGCAAATGTTTATTAAAGACAGTATTTATTCACTGGAAAACGGGGAGAACGTTGCCCGCCTCGAAAATCAGTATAAGGAAGTACAAAGTATAAAACAGATAGAACTGCTTAAAGAAAAACAAAAAAGTTTTCTTTATTTATCGGTTCTGGGATTTTCAGCATTTTTAATAATATCCCTTCTCATTTATACTGCTTATAGGCAAAAGAATAAATCGAATAAACTGTTAAGAGAAAAAAATCTGGAGATTGAAGCAAGCAGATTAATTCTTGAAGAGAAGAACCAGCAGCTTATTGCTTCGCAGGACCAACTCTCCCGAATAAACAAAGGAAAAGATGTTTTCCTCACTGTTATATCCCATGACCTGAAGAATCCGTTAAGCTCAATCCGTGGATTTACTGAGCTTCTTTTGCGATCTTATGATTCCTTTACGGATGAACAACGGAAAAACTTCCTCGTAGAAGTATTCAATTCAATTGAAAACTTAAGTCTGTTAATCAATAACATTTTATTTTGGGCCAAATCGCAAACAAATGGTTTACATTTTAAGCCATCTACCTTTAATCTGAATAAGCGAATTGAGGAGAATATCTCTATTTACCTTTTGATGCTTTCCAACAAACAGATTCATGTAGAAAACACTGTTTCAGATTCTCTGAATGTAGTTACAGATTCTAATGTTTTCGATATGATTTTCAGAAATATCCTTTCTAACGCATTGAAATTTACTCCTGAAAAAGGAAACATAAGCATACATTGTGAACAAACAGGATCAAAAATAAAAATATCTGTTTCAGACTCAGGAAAAGGGATCCCTGAAGATAAAATTAAAGTCATTTTGGATCAGAAAGAAACCTACAGTACAGATGGCACAGGAAAAGAACATGGCACAGGGTTGGGATTGGGTCTGATTCAGTGGTTTCTCGAACAAACTGGTGAGTCCTTTGAGATCGAATCGAAACTAAACCAGGGTACAACTATCCGGTTTACTATGAGTGCAGCGAACTGAAGCACTGACTCTTGCAATTTTTTTCAAAAATTTAATCATTAAAAGGCTGATTTTTTATCCCTCTGAATCATTAAGGGAAAAAATGTTATGCCCAACTCATCCTACCCGATACTTGAAGATCCTCAATTAAAAAACAGTGTAAACAGCTTATTCCAAAGTGCCGGGAATATTTCGCATTTAATTTACCTTATTCTGATTTGTTTTCTGGGATTTATAGCCTTCGGAATCACCTTAATTAATATACCTGTCTATATTCAGGCCCGGGGAATGCTTCGTCCAACCAGAGAGGTAAATAAAATTTCATGTCCTGTTCAGGGAATCATTTCAACAATATATGCTAATGAAAATCAATATGTTACAAAATACGGACTAATAGTTGGTCTGGATTCCGAGAAAGAAAAACAGAACAGAAATCAGCTATTCGATGAATTACAAACTATTCAGATCTGGGAAAAAGATTTAAAAGAGCTCAGCTTACATAAAAAAAGCCGCCCACTATTAGCTTCAGATAAATACAGTCTTGATAATCAGATTTTTCATAATCAATTGGCGGCTATGGATTTAAAACTTAATCTGGCTGAAATTGAATACATACGATATAAAAATCTATATGAGTCCAGTTTTGTCAGTGAAAAAGATTTCGATGAAGCAAAATCATTAGTGATTTCCCTCATAAAAGAAAAGGACCGGATAGTATCGCAAAAACATTCTCAATGGATCAATGATCTGAATGATTGTATTAACCGTGAAAGGGAGATTAGCAGTCTAATAAAGGAATTGGATTTCTTTATAGAAAAATCGGAAATCATTGCGCCATTCTCAGGAATAGTGCAGGGAATAAGGAGCAGATACCCAGGTGAATTCTGCTCTGCCGGAACAATCCTTTGTTCGCTTATCCCAGATACTTCTGTTATGGTTGAACTGGGGATTCCGCCAAGGGACATTGGTTTAATATCAAAAGGACAGGAAGTAAGACTGCTGGTCGATTCATACGATTTTAAATACTGGGGGACTCTGAAAGCCTTTTGCACCAGCATATCAGAGGATGTTGAGCTGATAGGTAACCAGCCTTTTTTCAGAGTTTTGTGTGAATTTCCATCCACCCCGCAACTTGAGTATCGTAATTTAAAAGTTACTCCGGTTAAAGGCATGACGCTTACTGCGCAATTCATGATCACAAAAAGAACTATATGGCAACTTCTGCGCGACAATACTTTTAACCTGATTTCAGAATTCCCTGAACAAAAAGAAGATTTATAATGAGAAGGGGTATAAAAATCAGACAACACGATATCAGTGATTGTGGAGCTGCCTGTCTGTCTTCAGTTTCAGCCTATTATGGTCTGCATTTGCCAATATCAAAGATCAGACAATTTGCCAATACAGATACCAAAGGTACCAATATAGCAGGAATGATAGAGGCGTCGGAAAAACTTGGGTTCCTTGCAAAAGGTGTCAGGGTGAAAAAAGAAGACTTAAAGCAAATTCCTTTCCCCGGTATTGCTCATCTTACCATTAAAGAAACCTGGCATCACTTTGTTGTCGTTTATGGTGTAGGCCGCAATAAGGTGAGAATAATGGATCCCGCTACCGGAACAGTCGAAAAATGGAATAGGGAAAAATTTGAGCAACAATGGACCGGTGTATTTCTTCTGATAGTTCCTTCAGAGAATTTCAGAAAAGAAAATGAGCAGGTTTCAGTGTGGAAAAGATTTATAATTCTCATAAAACCACACAAATCAATTCTTATACAAGCTTCAGCCGGTGCAGTATTTTATAGTATACTGGGATTATCGACCTCTGTTTATGTCGAAAAGCTCATCGATTATGTCATTCCCAGTGGAAGTGTACAGTTACTTAACCTCATGAGTCTTGGATTACTATTGCTTTTGATTTTCAGAGTAATACTCGGCTTTCTGAAAAACCTGTTTATGCTTCATGCAGGCCAAAAAATTGATGCGATGTTAATTCTGGGATATTACCGCCACCTGATGAAACTGCCTCAACGATTTTTTGAGACCATGCGAACAGGTGAAATCATCTCCAGAGTAAATGATGCAGTAAAGATTCGTGCATTTATAAGTAACGCAGGTGTTGATATTTTTATAAACCTGTTAATCCTGATCTTCACTTTCACACTTATGGTAGTATATTCAAAGGAACTGGCTTTCCGGATGTTTTTCATAATTCCGTTTTTCCTTGTGATATACTTTGTTTATAACAAACTGAATAAAAAGTACCTGCGCCAGACAATGGAAAGAGCTGCCGATGTTGAGTCACACCTCGTTGAATCCATGGCTACAATCAGCACTGTTAAACGATTTAATACCGGATGGAAAGAAAATCTTAAATTTGAGTTCCGTTTTGTTCCATTGCTAAAATCTTCATTTTTAGCAAATAAAATTTCTGTAAATGCAATAAGCTGGAATGAACTTTTATCGGGAGTATTTCTGCTGATTCTTTTGTGGTCGGGAACTTTTCAGGTATTCCGACAAAAAATAACACCCGGAGAACTAATGTCGTTTTATGCTTTGTTTGGTTATATGCTGGGGCCACTCAACAGTCTGATTCAATCAAATCGGTTCATACAGGATGCGCTCATTGCAGCAGACAGGCTTTTTCAGTTAATTGATCTTGAGCAGGAAAACGAACATGAAGATATGGTAGATTTAAAACAAGGGGATGTAACAAGCATCTGCCTTGACAAAATAGGGTTCAGGTATGGTTCGGGCAAGAGCCTCTTTAACGAACTTGAACTTACCCTTGAAAAGAATAAAATAAATGGAATATCAGGGGATAGCGGTTCCGGGAAATCAACCATTCTTTCATTGATTCAGGGAGTCTACCCACTGTCATCGGGAAAAATTTTCCTTGGAAAATTTGAACTCGGATACATACGGAAAAGTTCAATAAGTAAACTAATTGCAGAAGTTCCCCAAAAAACCGATATATTTAATGGAAGTGTTGCTGATAACATTGCTTTGTTTGATCATCCCCCGGATATTTCAAAAGTAATCCGGGTATGTTATGAATCTCAGATAATGGATATCATCGAAAGTTTACCGATGGGGTTAATGACATTCCTGGGTGAAAACGGAGTTAAACTAAGTGGTGGGGAACTGCAGAAAATTGCAATTGCAAGAGCAGTTTACAGGGATCCTGAAATTTTTCTCTTCGATGAGCCTAGTGCGGCAATGGACAAGAAATCGGAAGACCAGCTAAAATCACTTTTGCTGAAATTAAAAAATGACGGTAAGACAATTATACTTGTATCGCACCGGAGCTCAACACTGGAGATTTGCGACACAGTGCACTATCTTAAAAACGGTATGGTATACAACTTTCAGACGGTCGTATAATATTACTTGTCAAATATCCCAAAAAAGAATAAATAACTTAGATTAAAAAACAAATGCCCAAGGGCCTGGTTGAAAACCTGCCGAAAATTTTACTGTTAATTAACAAGTTTGGACAGAATTGTTGAAAAACATGAAATAAGTAAAAATTATTTTTATCAATCAGAATAAGCGAATTCATTGAGCTTACATAAACACCTTTACTGATTTTCAGCATTTTATTGCAACTTGTAAAGTAGAAACACTTGGATATTAAAAATCTTCATTCTATATTTGAAGATAACAGTTTGTTTCTCCTTTTTTCTCGTACTAACTAAGACGACTACTGAGGCAGCTTTCTAAACAGAGCTGCCTTTTTTTATTTCCCTGAAAAACAAAAAGATAAAACCCGCCAGAAGGCTCACTGCCATTCCCATCAATGCGCTAAGTCGTATTCCAAGATCATCCCCCGGATCTTTTCCGAACAATGTAAAAACAGCAAATACCATTACACCTAGTGTCTGCCCAAGTTTATCGGAAAAAGTTCGTGCCGCATAAAACATACCCTCTTTATGTTCACCCGTATTTATTCCATCCTCATGGGCAATTTCAGCCACAATAGTAAATGGCAGAATTCCCAGCACAGCAACCGGAAATGCTGCCAGTACAGCAATTCCATAAAGCTGAAATAAAGGAGAAAAGGGAAACTTTCCGAATCCGGAAATCATCAGGAAAATGATTGCAAACAGAAAAAAAGAAAAAATTATCAATGTCTTTTTACCGAATTTCCGGGTTAATTTTACAACAATTGGATAATAAAACAGTGAAAGAATTATCATAAATGCAAGTACCCGGGAACCTACTGATCCGCTTATTCCTAAAAGAACTGTTACATAATAGAAAATACCGCTGCTTATAAGGGTAAGAGTAAGAAAAAACGTTGAGTCGGCAACCAGAAAAATAAAAAAATTTTTATTCCTGAGAATTGATCCGAGTGAGGACTGAATTGAAATCCGGACAGGGGAAGCATCGCAGTATTTCCTCTCATTTATTAAAACCGCAGGGATTAACATTAATAGAAATCCAATAAACGCAACAATTGCGATAGAATATTGGTAATAAGCCTGTTCTGAAAGGTTTTGAAATCCTTTTTTAAGAACATCAGCAAGCAAAGGTATTTGCGACGAGATAATAATCCCCAGAACAAACATCAAAGAAAGGACAGTTGAAAATATCAGTTTCTGTTCATTTGTTTTGGCTAGTTCAGGCATCAATGCGTTATACGGAACGCTATAAAGTGTAAGTGAAAGGTAAAAGCCTGCCTGTGTAAACAAGAGCCAGATATAATTTGCATTACTTTCATATGTGCGGAGGGGGATAAAAATAAGAATACAAAAAAACAGGCAGGGTATCAGTGCGGCAAGCATAAAAGGAGTGCGCCGGCCCATCTTAAAACCGGAACGATCGCTTAACCACGCAATCAGAGGATCGGTCAGGGCATCAAAAACCCTCCCCGAAGCAAGTACCAGCGAAAAAACGGTAAAAATACCTAATATGCTGATCTGAGGAATCAGTTCAGGTAGCCCCGAATCATCGGGCGGCAGGTAGAAATAAATGATCATTACAGAAATTATGTTGATCATAACCGACCAGCCGGCCATGCCCAATCCATAAATTATTATCTTCGGATATGATTTGTATTCTTCTGCCATCGTTAAAGTTAACAATATATCCTTTGAGTATAATAATGAGTAAAAAGTTCGTTAATCTTTTTATTCGCATTCAAAATGCAAAATTCTTGCACAAATTTTGGATTAAAAAATAGCTTTTTCATAACTTTATTCTGCTAACCAAATTTATAATAAATATGGATCAAATACCCGATATAAAAATTATCCGGGGAATTTTGGAACATAATAGCCGGATTATCCAGCATGTTTACCGTGAATGCTTCCCAATGGTAGAAAGAATGGTAATAAATTCCGGTGGAGATCAGGAGCAGGCGAAAGATGTGTTTCAGGATGGATGGATCATTGTTTACAGGAAAATTGTAAAGGGCGAACTTGAGCTTACATGCAAATTCAGCACCTTCCTATATGCAATTTGTAAAAGGTTATGGATGCAGGAAAAGAGAAAACGTATTACACGAATGAAACTGACACCTTCAGAACCTGAAATTTTCGAAGAACCAGAACCGTTTGCTGAAGATGACCAGAGTATACTCAAAACAATATTCAATAAACATTTCAAACAGCTGAGTAAAGACTGCCAGACAATTCTGATACTGCATTTTAACAATGCACCAATAGAGGAAATCCAGAAAGTAATGAATTACCAAAATCCTCATTATGTAATGGATAGAAAATATAGATGCAAAAGAAGTCTTGAACAAAGAATTTTTAATGACCCCAATTTTAAAACCGCAAAAAATGAATATTCAGAACAAATTCGATCTGTATTTTGAAGATAAACTCTCGGATTCTGAAAAACTGAATTTTGAAAAAGAATTACTTGAACAACCTGAACTGAGAGAATATTACAAAGCACATTTCCTGATTAACCGTATTCTGAAAAACGAACTGTACTCTCCTGTCCTGAATTGGGATAATGATGAAAACCTAAAAGAACTGAGCATTTCTCAAAGGATCGATATTGAAAAAGATTTTGCGCGTTTTTCAGTTGAAGAATTGTCCTTACCCGATGAAATCTTTATCGGTCATACCACAGAAATTTCATCAGAATCAAGTGAGTCAGGAACCGAACTTTTAGCTCAGAATGCGAAAAATAATGAACGGAAATTCAGAAATATTCTAAAAAAATCCGAAAAAAGTAAAACAAAAGGACTTCGAAATGACTATTCATTATATATCTGGATTGCCGCCGCAGTAATTCTGGCATTTATAAGCGGAGCATTTATTACGGTATACAGCTACCATAATAAGACTAATTTAAGTCCGCAGGAAGTTTATGCTCAATATTATCAGCCAGGGCTGGACGAAGAACTCAAGCTGTCAGACTACAACGGGAACAGATTAAAATCTGTGTTATTCGATTTAAAGCGTTCAGGGATTAATTCAACGGAAGTAAACTCAAAACAGGACGAAGTTCCTCAGGATGAATATGAATTATCAATACTCTTTCAGGGCCTGATAAACATGGAACGATCAGATTTTCAATCTGCCCGGAATAGTTTTTCGCAAATTCTGAATGTACCCAATCCGAAGAAGAAATATTCTGCTGAATATTATATGGCACTTTCATTTCTCTGTGAAGGAAATATAGAAGAAGCAAAAACCTTCCTGCAAAAATTAAGTGAATCCAGGAATCCTTACCGTAAGAAGTCCATATCAATTCTGAAAATTCTTAAATAGTAATAAAAATAAATATTTTCAATATTATTTATAAATTTAGCCATTGATATTACCTGATGGCAAAATTCCCGTATTTTAAACAGTATGATGCAATGGATTGCGGACCAACCTGTCTCAGGATGGTTGCAAAGCATTATGGTCGTAATTTCTCTCTGCAGACTCTTCGGGAAAAATGCTTTATTACCCGTGAGGGAGTTTCACTTATGGGTATTAGCAGTGCGGCTGAATCGATTGGATTCCGAACCTTGGGAGTCACGCTTACTTTTGAGCAATTGACACGGGAAGCCCCTCTCCCCCTTATTGTTCACTGGAATCAAAATCATTTTATTGTTGTTTACAAGACGGACAAAAATAAGATATATACTGCGGATCCTGCATACGGACTCATAAGTTATTCGCATAAAGAATTTACAAATAACTGGCTGAGTAATAAGGAAAAGAGCGAAAATAAAGGTCTGGCACTTTTACTCGAACCGGGTCCTGACTTTTTTAATCAGAGCGGAGAAAAAATTAATAAATCCAGTTTTCGTTTCCTCTTAAGCTATCTTAAAACCTACCGGAACTTCCTGTTTCAATTATTACTGGGTGTAATTATAGGCAGCATTCTGCAACTCATATTACCATTTCTTACCCAAAGCATTGTGGATTATGGTATTAACAACCGGGATCTGGGTTTTATTTACCTCATCCTTATTGCTCAGCTGGTGG
>CAYOLQ010000127.1:0-9988 GCA_964404825.1 uncultured Chitinophaga sp. | reverse complement strand
TACAAAAGGCTGTTCTTCCGGATAATGAACTTACAAAATTATGGCTGGGTGAACATTTTATCCTTTTCCGGCCAAAAGATATTGTAAGTGGTGATTTTTACTGGGCAACACAATACGATAAATTTGTATTTTTCTGTGTCGCTGACTGCACAGGTCACGGTGTGCCGGGAGCATTTATGAGCATGTTATGCATCTCTTTCCTTAATGAAGTTGTATTAAAAGAGAAAATCACGGATTCGGGCGAAATATTCAACCGGTTAAGAAACCGGATTATTGAATCGCTGAAGCAGAAAGGAGTTGAAGGGGAGCAAAAAGACGGGATGGATATTACATTATGTATTCTTAACAGGGAAACACTTGAGCTTCAGTATTCCGGGGCCAACAATCCGCTTTACATCATACGGAAAGCAAATAAAGAACCTGTTGCAAGTGATAAGCAGCAGGAACTTAACGGAAGTATTCTGTATGAGATAAAGGGAGATTCAATGCCTATCGCCATCCATGTACATATGGATCCGTTTAAGAAAAATATTCTGAATCTGCATAAGGATGACAGACTATATCTCTTTTCCGACGGAATTGCCGACCAGTTTGGAGGTCCGAATGGTAAGAAGTTTATGTATAAATCCTTTAAAGCAAGCCTGCTTGAATCCTGCGATCTGAAGATGGATAAACAATTGATTGAAATAGAAAGAAAAATTGACGATTGGATGGGCGCTTTACCAGATTCTGTTTCTTTTGAACAGGTTGATGATATTTGTATGATGGGGGTAAAGGTTTAGGTGTCATCGCTTTGCGCCTGAGTCAGTATTCCTAATCGTTCCGGCTCTCCATCCATCTCTGGAAATACACATCATAAACGCTGAAATGTTTATTTCCTTCTGCGTCGAAATCGTGGTATACAAGCTCATATCCCTGCAGTGATTTGAGGGATCTTAATACAGTGGCTGAAGAGCCCAGATTGTGTTTGTTCAGGAAGTCTTTTGAGGTGGGCTGGAAAACTTTTCTTTCATGTGCCATAGCTTTTAGCAGCTGCCATTGATGATTAGTTAGTATGTTCCGGTAGGAGAAAAAAACCTGTTCCTGCTCTTTTAATATGAGGTACGCTTGTTCTTTCCATATTTCACTTGTTATATTCTGGTCGGATGACGAAAATACCCGGTTGCAAAGCTGCTGCACATAAAAGGTATGAACATCCGACCATTCAATGATTTCATATGCAGTTTCAGAACTGATTTTTTTATGGTGCTTCTGAAACATGGAAACAATAAATTTGCAATACGTCTCACGATCAAGCTTCCCGAGTTGCATTATCTGGGTACTTCTGAAGAATGGCCGTTTTGGCGATGAAAATAGTTCAGCCATTAAATGTTGCTGACTTCCCGAAAATACAAATACCACCTTTTTCAATTGTTGAATGCGGGTACGCAGCCATGCGTCAGTATTTTTCTCCGGGTAGTTTAAGATTTGCTGAAATTCATCGATTGCTATTATAGTATTAAAATCTTGTTGATCAAGAAATTGAAGCAAGGCATTTATGTTTGTTTCAACTTCCTTTGGTTTGATGTCAAAAGAGATTTGAGGTGAACCGCTTAGTGAGTCGAAACTTAAAACAGGCCGGAGAGATCTTATTAAATTCCACAGGTTTTTACCCGGTCCGCTTTTTTCCGGTACTGAATTGATGATGGATGTGGTTAGGATATTCAGAAACTGGTTCAGGTTTTCAGTTTCGAGAATATCGGCATAAATCCCTTTATATCCTTTAGGTAATTTGGAAAACACATGTTTAATCAGACCGGTTTTTCCTATACGGCGGATTGAGAGTAATGTGGTAGAGTTTCCATTTGTAAGGTTGCTGATTAAGTTTTTTGTTTCCGTTTCCCGGTCGCAAAAATATTCTGGTCCCTGGTAAGTAGAGACAGGAAAAGGGTTCTTAAGTTTTGTGGCACCCATAACTATATGTTTTTGAATCCACAAATATAGGTAACAAAATGTAACTTACAAAATGTAACTTACAAAATGTAACATGATATTTATTTGGGATTACTCTCCCGATAAATCGGGATCGTGATCACCCGGGGGGAGGGCTTCAATCAAAAATCCTGCGCTCCCTGTTGGTTGCATTGGGCTTTTTGATTGGCGGAGAGAATCAGGATCACAGTACTCCTGCAGATGGTAACCTGACCGGAGGTAATGCTGGAATCCAGGCTGAACTCATTTGAGGTTTCGTTTTATAAGCGTATTCCCATCACCAGGATATCATCCACCTGGCGTGTTTCGGCCATCCATTCGGACAGGGTTTTCTCAAGTTCCTTTTTTTGCAGATTCATAGGCCGGGTATGAATTTCCAGTAATTTTTCCTTGAATTTTTTTATCATAAACTTCTTCCCGTTGGGGCCACCGAACTGGTCGGCAAATCCGTCAGAAAAGGTATAAATGGCATCTCCTTCCTCAGTTTTAATTACATGATTGGTAAAGGGATCCATATTTTTCCCATGGATACCTATGGGCATTTTGTCGGGTTTGTATTCAAACAACTCGCCCTTTCTGTAGAGGAACAGCTGGTTGTTGGCACCTGCAAACTGGATGGAGTTATCTTCCTTATGAATAATTACAGCAGTCATATCCATGCCGTCCTGGTTTTCTCCCATCCTGCCGGTCTGGCGGAGGGACTGAATAACCTGTTTCCTTAATTCATCCAGTAATTCACTTGCGCTGATTTCGGGTTTTTTACTATAGATCTCATTCAGGTATGAAATTCCGAGCATGCTCATAAAAGCGCCGGGTACACCGTGACCGGTGCAATCCGCAACGATACACACAATTTTGTTTTCATTCCGGGTAAACCAGTAGAAATCACCGCTAACCACATCCCGGGGAGAGAAAAGAATAAAATGTTCGGGAAGGATCAGGGATATGTCTTCCGTGGGAGTAAGCATAGCATTCTGGATTCTTTTTGCATACTGAATGCTATCCATGATTTCCTTTTTTTGTTCGGAGATTAGGACATTTTTCTCTTCAAGTATTTTGTTTGCCTTATTCTTTTGCTTATTTGCATTGATGAGCAAGGCAATTAAGAAGGAGGTAACCACAAAACCAAGGATCAGAAAGAAGATAACGGCCCGCTGTTTTGTGTTTTTTATTTCCCTGATCTCGATATCCTTTTTAAGGATTTCATTTTCCTTAAGCATATTCTCAATTTCATGTTTAACCATGAGATTATTGATCTGTTCCTGGCTCTTCTCCGAGAATATCGTGTCTTTAAGGGTGATTGCCTCATCCAGGGATTGATAGGCATTTTCGAATTCAGATTCACTGGCGTAGGACTTTGCGATGTTAACAAGGGCGCTAAGCTTTTCGTACCTGGCTCCCAGTTCGGTTGCAATTTCTTTGGCCTCCTGATTATACTGGATTGCTTTTTCGTTGTTTTCTGATTTGTAATACGTTTCGGCGAGTCCCAGAGATGCTTTTGCCATCTCCCACCGGGCGCCCATTTTTTCAGCAATTTTATAGGATTCCTCCTGGTATTTGATGGCCGCGGGGAAATCGTTGTAAATGACATATATTTTTCCGATGTAGGTCAGTGCATTGGTAATGTTAACTGTATTTGTCTGCCTGTAAGCAGCGAGTGATTTCTCAAAATAATCAAGTGCGGTTGAATAATCCTTCCGGTTATAATATAACTCCCCCAGGTTAAGATAGGTGGAACCAATCCCGTCATACCATTCTTTAATTTCACTTAATTCAAGTGCCCTAAGGTAATTTTGAAGGGCTAGTTCTTCAGTACTTTTCTTTTTCGAATAAATCAGGCCGATATTGTTGAAGGTGGATATTAACCGGATTGTATCCCTGATATCTTCAGCAAGTTTTAAGGATCTGAGGTACAATTCGAGGGCCCGGGCATCATTTCCCTGGTTATTATAAACAACTCCCAGGTTACTCAGCATATTGGCAATGCCTTCCTTTTCCTCGATTGCTTCGAATATTTCAAGCGCCTGTTCCCAATTTCTGACAACTTTTACATAGTCTCCCTGGAAATAATTGATAAGGCCAATATATTTCAGTGCGTAGGCTTGGCCAGACTTATATCCCAGCTGATTTGCAAGAGATCTTGCTTCTGAACTGAACTGCATGGCTTCAATGGGGGAGTTCATATACAGTTGCTCAGAAAGAGCGAGTAAAATATTTACTTTAGCGGTATCCTCCGCTGAAGTCTTAAGGCTCGCCTGCAATCTATCAAGCTGAGGATTCTGGGCAACAATCAGGAAGGGAAAAATATGGAAAGTAAACAGTACAAAGATCTTAATAAATCTCATTCTTTGTTGAATATAAGTATTTTAAAATAAATAGAGAGGGAATATAATATATCCCTCTCTATTTATCAAATTATGATTAATTTATTGTCGTATTAACCGGATGAGCATGATCGAATCATTTGCTTTTATCCTTACAAAATAGAATCCGGGTTTCACAGCTGAAAGATCAAGTTCGAATGCATTGCTGTTTGTCCGTGCAGCAGCCATGCTGGAAATTCTGCCTTGCATATCAACCAGAGATATATCCCCGTTTATGAATTCCTCACTGAGTGTAAGAACAGCTTTATCAAATGCCGGGTTAGGATAAATGCTTATTTCTCCGGATGATGAAAGCAAATCCTCTGAATCAGCAGATTGTGAGAACGATTTTTTTGAAGGGAATTCAACATATTCTTCCGCACTACACTTTATGGAACTTAAATCAGCTGTTACTGAAACGGTTGATTTATTAAGTTTATCCAAACTTGTGAGAGTCCAGGTGAAAGGGCTTCCATTGAAATACACATCAAACGTACCGCCGCCTGCATGAAACAACAGGGGTTGATTTCCAGCCAAAAATGAACCCGTTTCTCCTGTAACGACGTTGTCTGAACCAATTGGTAAATAAATATCCGTTGAATTCAGATTTTCATATTTTAAATGTGCAATATATTCATACCCGTTTTCAGAACCTGGAGTCTCTTCAATGCAGATTAAACCAGGTTTTACGGAAGAAGTGCTGGAATTATTTGGATTAACGTAGAGTGTACCGGGATCTACAACAAGATAATAATTGCTTAATTCTCCTGAGGCTCCGATTTCATATTGTCCCGGCTCCCCGTTAAATTCAGGATTAACTGAAATTGAGATACCTGTCCTGATATCTGCTGAATCATTCCCGAAGTAACCTGAAATTGCATATCCGAACTCCAGAGAATCTTCATCTTTGTTTGAAAGCGGCTCTGCGATTGCAACCTCATAATAGTGAGATGCATTACTATTATAATTGGAATAGGGGAAGTTATAGTAGGCGGGACAGTCACCTGCAAGATAAGGCTGGAGTTCATCAAGTGAACCAACAAAAAGATTGGATTGCTTAATAATATCAAAACCATTACTTTTAATAGTGAATGATAATAAACCACCAGAAATTTCAGCACGGACTGTAAAATCCATTTCTCTGCCTTCCCCAATATCAATAAGTTTAAAGGTTTGGCTTGTAAAGGTGGAAAGATCAATAGTTACGTATCCAAAATCCTTACCCCAGTTGCAGTTAGATCCTATTGTTGTGCCCTTTGTCACACCCCAGCCAATGTAACTTCCACCTGAGGTATATAATAGAGATTTTATTGCAAAAACTATGGATCCCTCATTTTCGACTTTTTCGGTGATAACCTTGTCATCAATTACTACTGTAACTGGCGCTTTCTCTATTGTAAGAATACCCGGTGAATATGAAACATTAAAATTCCCTGAATAGTACGTGCCGGGAATAATATAATGAATACCAGCAGAAGTACCGGTAATCACGCTTATGGGATTGAATATTATATTATCCTGCTCCGTATCTTCAGAGAAGTCTGAGGCGTCATATATTAGAATTACACCATTATTGCTGTTTTCATTAATATAACTGCTGTTTACAAGAGGCACACCGTTAACCAGCGGTACACCATTTACCAGTGGTACACCATTAACAAGCGGCACTCCGTTTACCAGCGGCACACCATTAACCAGTGCAACCCCGTTGACCAGAGCAACGCCATTAACAAGCGGCACACCGCTGGTAACAACATTTCCATCCCTGTCATAAACCGTTCCGTCTTCATTTTGATAATTAGCGGCAACCAGAAGTGATTCCTCTGGAATATTACTGTTAAATCCATTAACCAGTGGAACACCATTAACCAGTGGAACACCGTTAACCAAGGGTACACCGTTTGAAAGGGCATTGCCGCTTGCCATTAAGCTCATATCGTCCAAATTGATGAACTCCAAATCTCCAAGACTGTTTACAAGTGCAACACCATTTACCAGCGGAACACCATTTACCAGCGGAACGCCATTTACCAGCGGAACGCCATTTACAAGGGCCACTCCATTAAGAACAGTAAATGCATTAACGAGAGCCACTCCATTTGACAATAGCGAGGAATGTTCATTACTCACATATTCAAAAATCCACTGTTTTTCCATTTCAGAAAGATTATCGGCAGAATCAGACAGTTCATAGATATATCTGATATCACTGCCCTTAATGGTGTCCCCAAAAGTCTTGGAAAAAGCATTTGGAAATACCTTAAGGGAGAGTTTCTCAATGACCAATTTTCCATCAAAAAACTCAAAATTGAATTTTTCTGCAAGGGCAGCATCTGCCTCATAGAAAATATCAGTTGTGTCCGTTACTGAACCAATAGAACGCTCGTAATAAGGCCTGATAATATATTCGCCGACATTACTTTGTGAAGTTGCTGCACATAAATAGCTCAGATTATTAAGTCTTTCATATTCAAGAGCGGTCAATGGAACGGAATCAATACTTATGCCGTTTATTAATATGACTGACGAGAAATCAGGCAGCGAAGCTCCGAACTTCTTAAAATAGCCGGAAGCAGAAATTCTTACATTCTTTTTCACTGTTCCATAGAAATATACAGGATCTGAAGTGCCACCGTCTGACAGAAGATTGGAAATAGGAGGTGTATATGCCTGGATGGCAGGATTTCCAATAAATATGGGAACTATTGCCTGCAATTCATTTTCACTGATATATGTAGTTGGAAGCGGCTCGCCTCTTAAAAGAATAGAAGATGTCCTTTTCAGGTTCCTGCCTTTTGCTTTTAGCATAAATTCTGTTTGACCGGGAATTATTGTTTCCGGAACAATTAATTCGGAAAGTGTTGGTTTTGGAGTAGCAAAAGTAGCCATCGCAGCATCTCCCTGGATTAAACCATACCCCGAATTAAAGTCGAAACCCGGAGTGTTCATATCAATTGAAGTTGATCTTAACAGACTTCTGATTCCTTCGGGACTGAATTCTTCATTCTGGTATTTCCGGCCGGCTTCCATTAGCAGGGCTGCTAGTCCTGCAGCATGGGGTGCAGAAGCAGATGTTCCGTAAAACTCAAAATTACCATCACCGTCCAGGTCAAACGGGCTTAAATCTACAGTTGTATTCACACCATTTGGGGCAGTAAAATCAGGTTTCTGTCTTACAATGCCGTTGACAGGAGTCCCTCCTGAGGAAGAAAAGGATGCAATCGTCGGAGGATTTACACCAAATACAGGGGTATTATCATATTTCACCGCGCCCACAGTTATTGCTCCTTCAGCGTTTGCCTGGCCGACAATTGTTGACGTTCCCGTAGAATATTCATTTATGGTAAGATTTCCCCTGAAAACTACATATTTGAACCGGATATTATCTGACCCTGATGCCCTGACAATCAGGATATTTGTACTGGCTCCTCCACCTGTTACAGTGAATGGCAGTACTTCCACAGGCTCGCCATTGATATTATTCCGGTTAAATCCAAACAATGTAGTGCCGTTAGCATTCGAAAGATAAATATCAAGGTCATTCTGAGGTTTCCCGGATTCTTCCCATTGTAATACAAGAACATAATCGCCGTCAGCAAGAGATATATTCTGATAAATATCCCTGCCTCCAAAATCATGCGCAGCGCCTGTTAAATTTGACGGAAGTTTGACATTCGAAGGAGCAAAGACACCTTCGAATGATTTCGATCCGAAGTTACCCGCTGCTGAAAAAAAGGACACTCCCTGAGCAGCAACTTCATTAACTGCGCGGGCCACAATACCATCCTTAAAAAAAGGCTCGGTAACATAACTTATATCTTCAACAATTATATCACATTCAGCTGCCGCAAGTTCCCTGATTGCACTTGCGAAATCACCCGGGCAGATAAATCCTGTTCTAAAAGCAAGTTGAGCGCCCGGTGCAATATCATGAACGATCTGGAGCATTCCCCTCCCTTCATCCAGTCTCTGTCCAAAGGGTAACGAATAATCTCGCAGAACCTCAACCGACGTATGATTTCCATCAATATTCCCGGTTCCAGGCAGGTCCCCGTTGGTTACATCTGTCTGGGCTTGATTTTGTGTATTGTAACTGTCAGAAATTACTCCCACCTTAACTCCGCTGCCGCTTAGGTTATAGCCATATCTTACAAGGTCAGTTTTCATTGCGGTATCTCCAAGATTTAGGGCGATACCAGTATTTTTAAGATGGGGAGTATAAACAGGTCTCACAAATGAGATATGATCAACAAGAGAATTCAGTAACAATAAGTTTTCAATGGGAATAAGCCCCGAAATTTTCATGTTTTCAGGATCGCCGTAAACCAGTTCAAACGCATAATCACGGATTAAAAGCGGCAATAAAGCATCATATTGGTTATCCAAAACATTTATTTCAATAAAAACTTTTGTTCCGTCCGTCTGGTAAATGTTATCCGAAATAGCAATTCCTGTCAGAGAATATGTTTCATGAAGAGATGTTAATTCGGGACCGATAAGTGAATTTAAAACTTTCCCCGTTACCGGCGGATCATAATAAGGAAGTATGTTTGAATTACCTGTTCCCCTGCAATGGGAAGAATTTGCACTTGCTGTAACTTCTTTAACCATACCGTTTGGGAGCACCATTTTCCATAATACTCTTTCTTTTGTGGAAAATACCTTACTGAATACAGATACTTGTCGTCCCGCCTTGAAAGTATTAACTGCTTTTTCAGTCAATGCCCCATCCAGGTATATTACAAGACTGTTTGTTTCCGGGACACTAACCATGTATGTATTTGGATTATAATATCCAAAATCCGCTTTATATTTTCCATTTCCGATATAACGCACGCATTCAAGTACAATTTCCACATCCTTTTGCTTTGGTGCGGGTTTTCCCTTTTGTCCGTAAAGGGCGAAGGAAAAGGTGACAGCCAAAAGCAGGACTGTCATTTTTAATTGTTTTATAAAACCAGCAGTCTTACAAACCAGTATTGATGTTTTGGGAAAAGTAATTTTCATAATTACAGCAGGTTAGTGGTCATGTATAATTAACAAATGTGTAATATAAGATGTAAAGGTCTGAATTTATATTGGCATCAAAACATTACGAAGGTAAATTTTTGATTAAATGATAATTATGAGGGGTGAAGATGGTTTATGGCTTGTCATTTAAATCGAAAAAAAGAGATGCAAAAGAGTAAAACGCTGATTTTTATTTTATTCCGGTTACTTCATAATCCTATTATTCAGGCATCACAGAAATATCAGAAATTACCGTATTTTCCATAATGCAAAACTTCCATAATTATGGCTAATTCGGAGGACTAAAAAAATACTGGCCAAGTCCTCCGAATTAGCCCCTCGGAAATTGCGTTTTATTTGGGTTATTCTGCGTGGTGTAAAAAAAGAAACCCTGTAAATTCAGCTGATTTACAGGGGCTTGCGTTAAAATGCGAAAAATATAGCGGAGAGAGAGGGATTACTCTCCCGATAAATCGGGATCGTGATCACCCGGGGGGAGGGCTTCAATCAAAAATCCTGCGCTCCCTGTCGGTCGCTTTGGTATTTTATTTTTTAATTCCCTTATGAAAGCGGGCTTTTCGGGATTACGCTCCCGATAAATCGGGATCGTGATCACCCGGGGGGAGGGCTTCAATCAAAAATCC
>CAYOLQ010000126.1:0-9999 GCA_964404825.1 uncultured Chitinophaga sp. | reverse complement strand
TGCCATGAAAATCAATAATAAATCCGGGCTTTCCATTGATTTCCTTGAAAACGGATCTATAAAGAGCATCGATATTGCTCCCATCAGAATAGGAGTAAAACCTGTAGGTTTGTTTTCAAAGCCGGGAACCACGCTTTATCTCAGAACCAGAACCAAACCTTACCGTTTTACAGAACTTTTGGGCCCCGAAAGCCCGGGCAAATTTAAAATATCTGAAAATATTTTTATTGCTCAGGGTAACTGGTCAGGACTTGAATATTCATGCGTTTTGCAACTTTCTGGTAAAAGCCTTAGCTGGCAATGGAGCATTGAAGTCAGGAATAAATCAGATGAGCCTGTTGATGCCGACCTGTTTTATGTTCAGGATGCAGGACTTAAACCGATAACAAGCGGATTAAATAATGAATACTATATCAGCCAGTATCTCGAACGCAGAATCATTAACGATAAAACTTTTGGCTCAGTAATATGCTGCAGGCAGAATATGAAAGAATCCACTGGCAATCCCTGGCTGATGCTTGCCTGCAAAGACAAGGCTGTTTCTGCAAGTGTTGATGGCATGCAATTTTACGGAAAAACATACCGGGAAACAGGAATTCCTGAAGGTTTACTTTCAGATTCTCTCGGAGGTGAATATGCCGGAGAATCAACGGTTCTTGTTTTGCAGAATATTCCATTTACACTTAATCCAGGCGAAAATCATCAATGTGATTTTGTTGCAACATATCTTCCCGATCATCCCCTGGCAACAGCAGAATCTGATACAGAAAAATTAGCTCAACTGATCCATGAATTCCCGGTGAAATTAAAGGATATTGATCTTTCAGGTTTTATTTCCCCCGAAAAAAGCATTTTCAATACATCTTCATTTTTACCCGTTGAAAACCTGACCGAAAAGGAACTTACCGGATTCTTTGGCAGGGAAAGACGACACAGTGAAGAGAAAGACGGCCAATTACTTTCATTCTTCTGCGACATATACAATCATGTGGTATTGAGGGCAAAGGAAATACTTGCCGACCGTCCGCATGCTCATATTATGCAGACAAAAACAGGGTATACGGCGGATGAAAATATAATGTCGACAACATCCTTTGCTTACGGTGTTTTCAATTCCCACCTGACCCAGGGAAATACAAATTTCAACACCCTTCTTTCTGTTTGCTCAAGTCCGTTTAATCTCGCAATTGAAACCGGACAAAGGATTTTTGTTGATATCGACGGTAAAAAATTCCTGCTGGGAGTTCCATCGGCATTTGAAATGGGATTAAACCATTGCCGCTGGATTTATAAACATGAGGATCGTTGCTTTCAGGTAAGGACATGGACCTCGAAAAAATCCCCCCAGATATATATGGATTTTAAGGTTCTTTCAGGAAGTGCGGTGGGATTAATTATTACGCATCAGTTTGATAATTTAAATGGATGGAGGGTTAGTCAGGGAAATTCTTCTTCAGAATTTGTTGTAAGGCCCAGAGCCGGAAGTATGATTTCAGAAAAATTTCCGGCTTCACAGTTCAGAATCAGTGTACATAGCAATAAGAGTACTTTTAAGGCATCCGGAGATGAAAGCCTTTACCCTGTTAAGAAAAATGAAGATGATCCTCTCTTTGTGCTCCATGTCAGCAATACAAATTTCTTCACTTTGAGTTTTATCGGGGAGGTTTGCAAACCCGCAGTTCCTTCTGAAATTAAAGATCTTGAAAGCATGTTTGCTTCAGACTGCCTGGATGCCCGGAACGATTTAGGGGAACTCCTTCTTAATCTTCATCTGGATGGAGAACAGGATGACACCGCCGCTATTCAGGAAATACTACCCTGGTACAGCATGAATGCACTTACCCATTTCCTTACGCCATACGGCTTGGAACAATTCAGCGGTGCAGCCTGGGGCACCAGGGATGTATCGCAGGGTCCGTTCGATCTGCTTTTATGCATGCAGAAATATGATGCGGCAAAACAATTGCTCAGGATAATATTTTCAAATCAGAATCCCGATGGAGGATGGCCCCAGTGGTGGATGTTTGACAGTTATACAAACATCAGGGCCGACCATTCTCACGGAGATGTTTTTTACTGGTGCATAATTGCCCTGGCAGATTATATCAAAGTCACAGGAAATATTGCATTTCTAAGTGAGGTTCTTCCCTATTATTCTGAGAAAGGTCCGGCCAATGCAGAAAAAACGATATTAAGTGAACACCTTGACAGGCTGATCAATAAGATTATTACTTCTTTCATTCCCGGTACTTCACTGGTACCTTATGGTGCAGGCGACTGGAATGATTCGTTGCAACCTGTAAGTAAGGATTTGGCTCAAAGAATGATTTCAAGCTGGACAGTTGAAATGAATTATCAGGCATTTATGCAATACCTGCAGGTATATAAACTGATGGGGAATACTGAAAAAGCAAATGCTCTGAGAGAAATATGTGTAAGAATTAAGACAGACTTTAACAAGCATCTTATAAAAGATGGAGTTGTTGCGGGATATGGTCTTGTAGAAAAAGACAAAAGCATTCGTTTGCTCCTGCATCCGGGAGATACCGAAACAAACATCAGCTACAGCATTTTACCGATGAACCGTGGAATAATCAGCGGGATTTTTACCAAAGAACAGGCGCTTTTCCACCAGGAACTCATTGAGGATCATCTCAAAGGTCCGGATGGTGCCCGCTTGATGGATCGGCCCCTGAAATACAAAGGCGGTATTCAGACGTTTTTCCAGAGGGCCGAAAGCAGTACCTTTTTTGGTCGTGAAATTGGACTTATGTATGTACACGAACATATCAGGTATGCCGAATCACAGGCCATTACGGGCAGAGCCGAAGCGTTTGTTAAAGCTCTGCGACAGGCAATCCCTGTCGGATACAGAGATATAGTGGCCTGTGGAGATATCCGGCAATCAAATTGCTATTACAGCAGTTCTGATGTCACCTTCAGGAATCGCTATGAAGCCGATGAACTCTATGATAAAATTAAAACCGGCAAAATCACAACCAAAGGAGGATGGAGGGTTTATTCAAGCGGTCCGGGAATTTTTATAAGTCTGATTGTAACCCGGTTTCTGGGAATACGAATGGGATATGGAAATATTTACATTGATCCGGTAATCCCTAAATCATTACACGGCTTAACGGCTTCGTTAGATTTCCTTGGTCATCATGTGAAGCTAATTTACCGGGTAAAAAACAATGAATATAGTCCAAAAGAAATACGGCTAAACGATAAAGCCATTGACTTCAGGTATGAAGACAATACCTACAGGCAGGGAGGAGCAGTTTTTCCGGCAATTAACTTTACAAGGCTTCTGAACAGGACAGATAACACGCTTGAAATCATACTGTGAAAATGAAAAATCAAATTGAATATAATGGTATTAAGGATGCGTATCAGCAAAATTTAATTCCGTTTGCTGCCCCAATCTGCCTGACATTTGCCGCAGCCTGATCATATTCTTCGCTTGTTTTCAAATGTTCAAGCATAAGAGGGACTTCTTTAAGCTTAGCCAGTTCCGTCAGGAATACTTTGTAATCAAGTCCGCCGGTACCCGGCAAAACCTCGTCAAGATGCACTGTTAGTTTACCGTCAAGCCGGATGTCTTTGGCATGGCAGTTTTTAATATATAGGCCAAGTTTTTCAAAACACTCCCTTATAAATGCTCCGTTGTTGTAATACCTTCTGGGTGAATTAATCATGTTTACAGGGTCAAGATGCACGGCCATGTGCTTGCGATCAATTGCTTTAATTAACTCAAGATAGGAATCGGGAGAATCGGGAATAGCCCATGGCATTGTTTCAAGGGTAAAGAATGTACGGGTCGGATTTACATCATCAATTATTTCGCGGGTAATCTCAACGATCATGTCGAATGTTTCACGGGAATAATTTGCAGCGTCAGGCCCGTCCCATTGATCTCCCCGTGATCCGCTGATGTTTACACAACATCCCGCGCCGATAAGATCTGCCAGAGCCAGTGAATCCTTGCATTTCTGTATGGACTCCTTTCTCTCCTTTTCATTTTTACTTATTGGATTACTCCAGGCTCCAACCTCAGAAATAATAATATTTGCCTGCCTCGCAGACTTCTCAAATGCTTTAACAATTACCTCATCGGTTCCAGGGACAACCGGGCAATATGCAGCACTATATGCTTTATTCTTAATGGCTTTTATCCATTCCGCGGGATCGTCGAAATTCCCCCAGACAGGACCACCCAGACGGACGGGGCCGGAAAGTTCCGGTACAAATGAATTCATGGCAAATTGATTTAAGGTGACCAATGCAGCTGCGCCGGTAAGTGTTGTTCTGGCAAATTGGCGTCTTGATATTTTATGTTTCATACAAGAAATAGTATTGTTGTCGGTAAAATTTTAAGAGATTACCTTCGGTGAGCTCGTACGCCATCAACCTCTCAATCTTAAACATAAATTAATAAAACTATCCGACCCTGCTAATTTGATTTTCAATCATCGGCAAAAAATCTGCCGATTTCCTTTATGATTGCCTTTTTCACCCGGAGAGGTTCAATGATCCCCTGATGCGAAAAAACAATTTCCCCACCCGGAGCAATAAGCATGGTGTATGGTATCGGGCCCTGCCAGTTTTTGTCAATGGCCTCAATTAATGCATACTTATCATCTCCCGAAAAGAGATAATTTTTAGTTGCAGCATTTCTGCTTTGAAGGAATTCCAGTGCTTTTACTTTATTCTTAATCCCATCGGTACTTATGGAAACAAATTCAAAATTGCGGCCACCGTACATTCTTTGCATTTCAACAAATTCGGGAAACTCTATAACACAAGGGCCGCACCAGGTTGCCCAGATATTAACCAGGCGATAGACATCGGTTTTATTTGCAACAATTTCCTTAATTGTTGCTAAATCAGCCTCCTGAATTTCAACTATTTTGTTTTTCCAGTCTGCATCGAGCTTTTCTCTCCATTCCTTCTTACTGGCCCATTTAACAGAGCATCCAAATGTTTTGGTTTTTTCAACCGGCACCTGAGTTCCGGCTAACAAAGCATCAATAGCGTTTCGGGCATCGTGTTCTGTGGGCTTTTCATAAGGATTTTCCATCTCGTCGATTCTGCCGCAATACCTAAGTTTTCTTTCCTTATCGAAAATAAAAACATGCGGAGTTGTAGCCGGGCCATAGGCTTTTGACATCTCCTGATATTCCCCGTCATACAAATATGGCATAGGGAGTTTTAAATCAGCCGCCCTGATCTTCATTTCATCAAAAGAATCACCCAGATCGCTATAACCGATTTCTTCCAGGCACACTGCCTCAGGGCTGTTCGGTGAAACCAACACAATACCCAGACCTTTTTCATGATAGTCGGAGTAAATCTTTAATATCCTTTCTTCGTATGCCTGAGCGGTAGGGCAATGGTTAGCAGTAAAGACAATCATTAAAACTTCCGACTTACTGAAACTTTGAAGATTATAGGTTTTACCGTCAATTCCCGGGAGACTAAAATCCGGAGCAGAAGCACCAATTTCAAGAGTTTTTATTTCCTCTGCCTGAAGCCTTATCGAAAAACCTGATAGTACTGTGAGTAAAAATGATAGAAACACTAACTCTTTAATTCCAGAGGTTTTTATAATGATTTTATGCATGTATCGGTTTAATTTTTAGCAAGTTGCAATTTATGAAACTTTTATCCTTTCATAGGATAGTGGAATAAAGGTTCAGTTTCCAATCCTTTTCGTTTCATTGCATCTACTTCAGAAGAATTTAAAGGTTTAAAGTCCAACGCCAGTTTCAGAGCCATTGAAAAAAGGACTTCATTTCCGGGAGGTATAGCAGCCGTTACCGGATGACTCAGGGTAAAGCGAAGTCCCATTTTTGCTTCTTCCTCTTTAATATGTGGCTCATACCATGTTTTGGAAATGGTTTTCTCGGCACCTTGCTGCCATGGGCCTTTGGCCATTGCTTTCAGGGCAAGGATACCCATCTGCTTTTCTTTTGCTTTTTCCATAACCAGCGGGCCAAAGTTGCCTGCGTACCAGGTACCATAGTTAAACGGGAACAAAAGAGTATCAAAATCAAACCTCTTCATTAATTCCAATGCGGCCTCAACAGAATGAGCAGAGAATCCGAGGAAACGGACTTTTCCTTCTTCTCTGGCCTGCAGGAATGTTTCCATGGCACCGTCTTTGCCAAAGATCGTTTCAACATCAGCAAGTGAAGTAACCGCGTGAAGCTGATACAGATCAAAATGATCTGTCCTGAGGTTTCGGAGCGACTGTTCCAGCTCCTTTCGCGAATCATCTTTGGTTCTTTGGGTAGTTTTGCAGGCAAGAAAAACGTCTTTCCGGTAAGGCTCTAAAGCCGGACCAAGCATCAGTTCTGCGTTACCGTAAGAGGGAGCAACATCAAAGTAATTTACTCCATAATCAATAGCCTCTTTAACACGGCTTGCAGCCTGCTCTGGTGTTGAATCCATAACAACTATTCCGCCAAAGCCGATTACAGAAAGTTTTACGCCGGTTTTCCCGAGGGATCTTTTTTCTAGTTTTCCCTTTACTTTCTTGCGCTCAATAGAAGCCAGCCCGGCCGGGAACAATCCTGCAAGGGGAACCGAGAGCGCCGTTGTTTTGATAAAATCTCTTCGTTTCATATCCAATTTTTTTTTCAAGTTATTAAAATTAAAACGATATTTTTAGCACTCCAAATAAATCTGCATCCTATGTACCGGTTTTTCTTTCGTTTTGTAGTAACCAGTCTGACCATTCTCACAGCAAACCTTTTAACAAGTGCCATAAGCAGCTATATGGTAAGTTATAAAAACAGTTTCAAACCCTTAACTTTTACTTTAATAGGAATGGGCATAATCGTACTTATATTTTATCCTCTCTTTCTGAAACTGGAGGATTGGGTTACAGGCATATCGGTAAAAATAATAAAGTCTGGTAATTCTTTAGCAGGAAGATATCTTGGATTATTCCTTACGTTTACGATTGGCTTATTGATTCTTATGTATTTTTATGCCAGAATTTGGTATCACCTGGATATATTCAGGATTCTTTTCAGTGGGGGCATTAGAAATTATTTCTAAACGGTTTATAAAAAAGATTCCTAATCACCCATCACTCCCTGAAAGGCTACTCCTCACTTTCTATCCATGGTTTTCCGTGCCAGACTTTGAACGGTTTCTTCTGAAACCAATTTAGAAATATTTTCCCGGATGGGAGCATATTGAGCGTGCAATGGACAAGGGTTGGTTTCATCGCAGTGTTTCAGCCCAAAGCCACAGCCATTAAAAAGTTTACCTCCCTCAGTGGCAACAATTATTTCTTTTAAGGGAAGCTCCGGTTTTACCGGGTCAAAAAAGAATCCTCCCCCTTTACCTTTAACTGAATTAATAAACCCCATTTTGACCATTCGCTGAAGAATTTTGGCAGTAAAAAAATGCGGGGCCTCAATCTCGGTTGCAATTTCGGCAATGCCGGGCATGCGATCCCTGAGGTTTTGAGCCTGAATATATACCAGGCCCCTGAGAGCATATTCGGTTTCCTTGTTAAACAATGCTTTTGATTTAATTTTTTCCTGTTTGCCTTTACAAAGATAAAATAAATTCAAAATTACTATAAGACCTTTTTGTCTTTTAGTAAATAAATTATACATTTGTCATAAATATCAGAAAAAATTCTAACCACTAACCAATAAAAAGGACATTTATGACAACAAAAAAACTATGGATGGGATTTATAGCCGTAATGGTACTTTCCTTTGCCGTACTGCTGTATTACGGAAGGGAAATATACCGTCAGGCTCCACCAATTCCCGACAAGGTAATTTCTGAAAGCGGAAGGGTATTATTCACCGGACAGGATATTAAGGACGGTCAGAATATCTGGCAATCTCTCGGCGGACAAGAGATGGGTACTGTCTGGGGCCACGGAGCGTACCAGGCTCCTGACTGGAGTGCCGACTGGCTGCACAAAGAGGCTGTATTTATGTTAAACAGGCTTTCGCTCAGTACAGACAATATGCCATTCGTTAACCTTAGTGAAGAACGGCAGGCAGCTCTGAAAATAACACTTCAGAGAGAACTTCGGAAAAACAGTTACGACCCTTCCGAAAAAATACTTTATGTATCAGATTTACGGGCGGAAGCAATTGCTTCAAACTCTGCTTTTTACGGGGGATTATTTACCAATGATCCTGCGCTGGATGGCTTACGCGATGCATACAGCATTCCTGAAAATTCCCTTAAAGATCCGGAACGTGTCCGTTTACTGAATACCTTTTTCTTTTGGATTTCCTGGGCTTGTGTTACCGAAAGGCCCGGACAGGAAATAACTTACACAAACAACTGGCCGGCCGAAGAACTGGTAGGCAATAAACCTACAGGAGCATTACTCTTATGGACAGGATTCAGCGTAATGATGCTGCTTGCTGGTATCGGACTCATGGTTTGGTATTATGCCAGAAAAAGAGAAGAATTTGCGGAGAGTATTCCCGTTGCATTTCCAAATTTAAGCGATATTCAGACCCCCTCACAGAAAGCTACTGTTAAGTATTTCTGGGTTGTTACAGCATTGCTTCTTGTTCAGGTAGGAATGGGTGTAATAACAGCTCATTATGGCGTGGAAGGACAGGCTTTCTATGGTATCCCGCTGGCAGATTGGCTACCCTATTCTATTTCCCGTACATGGCATATTCAGATTGCCATATTCTGGATTGCAACTTCATGGCTGGCAACCGGCTTATATTATGCTCCGGCAATATCCGGACATGAGCCTAAATATCAAAAGCTGGGTGTAAATTTCCTGTTTGTGTCTTTACTGATAATAGTGGTTGGCTCACTGATTGGACAATGGATGGGTGTGATGCAGAAACTTGGACTTGTTCAGAATTTCTGGCTGGGTCATCAGGGATATGAGTATGTTGATCTGGGCCGTTTCTGGCAGATATTTCTGTTCGTGGGTCTTATTATATGGCTATTTCTTATGGGGAGAGCCATTTTACCTGCCATCCGTCTCAGAACTGAGAGCAGAAACCTGCTGATACTGTTTCTGATTTCGGCTATTGCTATTGCCGCTTTCTACGGTGCCGGCCTAATGTGGGGCAGACAAACCAATCTGGCTATAGCTGAATACTGGCGCTGGTGGGTTGTGCATCTTTGGGTAGAAGGATTTTTTGAGGTGTTTGCTGCAGTAGTTACAGCATTCCTTTTTGTGAGAATGCAACTCGTAAAAACTGCTACTGCTACTACTGCTGTGTTGTTTTCGACAATAGTGTTTCTCTCCGGAGGAATACTAGGAACATTTCATCATCTTTATTTCACAGGAACACCAACAGCAGTTATGGCACTTGGCGCCACATTCAGCGCACTCGAGGTGGTGCCGCTTGTTTTAATGGGATTCGAGGCGTATGATAGTCTGAGAATCAGCAGGGGCGCTGAATGGATTAAGGCTTACAAGTGGCCGATATATAGTTTTATTGCAGTGGCATTCTGGAATCTTGTAGGTGCGGGTATATTTGGTTTCCTTATCAATCCTCCTATTGCACTTTATTACATGCAAGGCTTGAATACCACTCCGGTTCACGGTCATACAGCACTCTTTGGTGTTTACGGCATGCTGGGTATCGGCCTGATGCTTTTTGTACTCAGGGATATGAATAAGGAAGTGATATGGAAAGAACGATGGATAAAATTTTCGTTCTGGAGCATTAACATTGGTCTGGCAGCAATGGTGTTTATTAGCGTGTTGCCTGTGGGACTGGCTCAAACCGTTGCCAGTGTTCAGGAAGGTTTATGGTATGCCCGTTCAGCTGAATTTATGCAGCAACCCCACATTCTTACATTTAAATGGCTTAGGGTAATAGGTGATACAATATTCGCAGCCGGAACGGTAAGTCTTACCTGGTTTATATTCGGCTTAAAAGGTGGATGGAGTATCCTAAAAAAGAGTTAATCTTTCTCTGTGCAACATTTAGATTTACAGTCTAATTAACAATAATTGTTTAAAGTTCTTTGAAATAT
>CAYOLQ010000125.1:0-10062 GCA_964404825.1 uncultured Chitinophaga sp. | reverse complement strand
TCTAAATTCTGAATTGAATCCAGAAGGTAGAGTTTATAAATTTGGATAAAGACCTTTCTACCGTTATCCCCCATTCTAAATTCTGAATTCTAAATTCTAAATTTATTTCCTATATTCGTACCACAACTCGCACCTGAAACTATGAAAACTATCAACAGCTTCTTCGAAGCCTACGCAGAAAAGTACGCCGGAAATCCAATGATGCTTGAGAAAATCGGGGATACATGGATCAAATCGTCATATTCCGAAATAAGGGAAAAAGTTCACCAGTTTTCAGCAGGACTAATCAGTCTTGGTCTGCAAAAGGGCGACAGGGTTTCTCTCATCTCCGAAGGGCGAAACGCCTGGGCCATAAGTGAACTTGGGATACTTTTTGCCGGTGCCATCAATGTTCCTCTTTCCGTAAAACTTATGGAAGGCTCCGACCTGAAATTCCGGATTACCCATTCAGGCTCGAAAATGGTTATTGTGTCGGGAGGGCAAAGCCGCAAACTGGAAAGCATTAAGAATGATATGGACTCGGTTGAGAAATTCATCTACCTCGATCCGCGTCCTGAATATGGTCCGAAAGACCTGTTTTTCGACGACATTCTTGAGTTGGGTAAAATATATCTCTCCGGAAACAAAGAAAAATTTGATCATACCTGGAAATCAGTTGCTGAAAATGATGTGGCCAATATCTGCTATACATCAGGTACCACGGCCGATCCAAAAGGGATAATGTTAACTCACAGAAACTATACTGCCAACGTTGATCAGGGTCTTTCGCTTATGAATATTCCAACCTGGTTCTGCACACTTCTTATTCTCCCGTGGGATCATTCTTTTGCACACACGTGCGGTATTTATGCAATTATAGCTTCCGGGGCAAGCATGGCTTCTGTACAATCAGGAACCATTCCTATGGAAACCCTGAAAAACATACCGATAAATATTAAGGAAATTAAACCTCATTTCCTGCTCAGTGTGCCTGCTTTGGCAAAAAATTTCAGGAAAAACATCGAAAAAGGAATCCGTGATAAGGGCCCGGTTATAGACGGGCTATTTCGTCATGCGCTCAGGGTTGCCTACGCATATAACGGCTTAGGATTTGATAAAGGGAAAGGATGGAAATTTATTCTTAAGCCATACTACAAGCTGTTTGACTCAATTCTGTTTAAAAAAGTAAGGGCAGGTTTCGGCGGCAATCTGGAGTTTTTTGTAGGTGGAGGAGCTTTACTCGATATAGAATTACAGAGATTCTTTTATGCCATTGGAATTCCGATGTATCAGGGTTACGGGCTCTCCGAAGCGGCTCCAATCATTAGTTCAAATGCTGCTCACAAGCACAAACTTGGTTCTTCGGGTTTTCTTGCTACAAATCTGGAACTGAAAATATGCGACGATGACGGGAACACTCTCCCTCAGGGAGAAAAGGGAGAAATTGTTGTAAGGGGAGAAAATGTAATGCTGGGATACTGGAAAAACGAAAAAACAACTCAGGACACCCTGAAAAACGGATGGCTACATACCGGCGATATGGGTTATATGGATTCAGATGGATTTCTATATGTTCTGGGTCGTTTCAAGAGCCTTCTGATTTCCGATGACGGTGAAAAATACAGTCCGGAAGGAATAGAAGAAGCCTTTGAAAGTTCAAAATTCATTGATCAGGTAATGCTCTACAACAACCAAAAACCCTATACAGTGGTTATGGTTTATCCCAATAAGGAAAACCTCAAACGCGCCATTCGTGAGCATGGAAAAGATCCATCAAGTTCCGAAGGTCGTGAAGCTGGCCTTAAAATCATAGAATCCGAATTAAACGAATACCGCACCAACGGAAAGCATGGTGACATGTTTCCGCAACGCTGGCTTCCGCCTGCAATCGGGATACTGCCTGAAGGATTTACCGAGGAAAACAGGATGATGAACTCCACTATGAAAATGGTAAGACCTAAAATTATGGAAGTATATGCAGATCTGCTTGAATTCCTGTATACCCCTGAAGCCAAAATTATTGATAATGAAAGAAATCTGAAATCCATTTCGCAGATCTTATCGTAGGTTTTTTCATACATATTGATATTATTGCAATATCTTCACTAATTTTACTAAATGAAGATCTCGCATCTTTTCCGGGTAATTATTATTGTTTTCTATCTTCTTGCATGGCAATTCAATGCTTTTGCCCAGAAAGGTTATCCTTTTGTTTCGGCGTTTTCATTCGGGGAGGCTATCGATAACGATAATTTCGACCTTTTACAGGACAATAATCAGAATATTCTGATTGCCAACCGTAAGGGAATACTCACTTTCGACTCGCGGAAATGGGACCTGCTACCCCTTCCCTACTACCCTGTTGTTCTGAAAAAATCCACTCCCGAAGGAATTATTTACATTGGATGCAGAAACGGCTTCGGGAGTCTCGAACTGGATGCCACCGGAAAATACTCATATAAACTTTTAAGCGACACCATATTCACGGGGGAGATTTCAAACATCCAGATTACGGATGATATGAATTACTTTCTTGCAAGGAATCGCATATATTTTTCCAGCGATGAAAACGAAAATCTGAGATATTGGGAATTTCCTTATGAGTATTATGTTAACGGGGGATTTACATTTAAGAATGAGTTTTATTTTACCATTTATAACAAAGGACTTTATAAAGCAGAAGCAGATACGTTTAAGCAGATCCCGGACAACCTGATTTCCTCTCTTTCCCGGCTGGTCTTTTCTTTCGAAACGGAGAATAAGGATTTACTTGTGGGAAACGACGAAAATAAGTTGTTTCTTTTCAACGGCAGCAAATTTATACCTGTTTTCCTTCAGGATTCCGAATACCTTAATGCCGGCATAATTACCGATGGAGCAAACCTTGGTAACTTTAAAATTGCTATTGGTACTGTAATGGGAGGAGTTCTAATCTGCGACTATAAAACCGGTGCAACATATTCAATTCTGAATTCAAAAACCGGCTTGCCCGATGATGAAATATACTGCCTTGGAACCGATAACAACCTTGGCCTATGGTTATGTCATTCCTTCGGAGTATCGAGGGTTGACAACAATATAAATGTTGCAAACCTTACCTGGTACGAAGGACTTAAAGGAAATCTAACCAATTCCGAGTATTTTAACAATCAGTTATATGTTGGCACAAGTGAAGGTTTATATATTCTGCAGGAAAAGCGTCAGTATAGTGAAAAGGTTGTTTATGAAAAATCGAAAGCCGTTCTGATAAAACGGGAGGAAACTGCATCACCTGTTGTACAGCCCGAAATTGCTGCAAAAGATCCTCAGAATGTTGCTACGGAACCGGTTGTTGCCCTGTCAAAGAAGGATCAGAGGAAAAAACGCCGTGAAGATAAAAATGTTGCAGATGCCGAAATAAAAGTTCAGACAACAAACCAAAAAAGTCTTATAGATAGAATTTTCAACACAAATTCGAACCCGACACGGATTCAGGAAAGACTTCCGGATAGTCCTGAAGTTCAAATGATCAGAAAAAAAATCTATTCCCTGCAGTCCATCAGCCATAGTTTTGAAAAAGTACCCGGAGTTGAAGGAAAATGTACCGAAATCATGGCATTCAGTAACCATTTGTTGGTATCAAGCTATTACGGATTGTATGATATACGGAATAAACAGACCGTTGAAATTTTACCTGATACACCCATAAGCTTTCTCAATAAAGGAATTGGGGACTCTATAATTTTCGCAGGCAATGAGAAATCATTGTTTATTTTGTTGCTGAAGGGTAACCGGTGGGAAGTTGTACGGGAATTTGATGCATTGAATTATCCTGTGTATTCTGCCTGCATGACCTCCCCTACGGAATTATGGTTAGGAAGTGATAACTCAGTTCACAAAATTTCTCTTGATCAGTTTTATTTCACCGATTCGGATTCAGTAATCCCGGTAACAACAAAATTTTCCGATAAAGTAATTATACGCAGTATCAGTAATCAGCTGTACTTCTTTCTTTCTTCCGGGATTTTTATTCTCGAAAACAATGAGATCAAACCCGTTAAAAGCTTCGATAAACTATCTTCCCTGCCAAAGTATTTCTTTTCCGGTGATAATATGGTCTGGTACCGTTCAGAAGGCAACTGGGATGTGCTTTATGATATATCCAAAAAAAGAGAACTTCCCGAAGAATTTCTCAACATTTTTCAAAGTGTACAGGATGTATCACTGAACGGGGAGGATGAATTATTCATTATTGCCAACAATTCCGAAGTTTACAGGATTTCGAACGCCATCCCGCAAAATTCATCAGATGAGTTTTCAATATTCTTTTCAGGTCTTAAAGGAACTGACGACAAACCCTTTCCGCTTATTAAACCAAGAATTTCCTATAAAAAGAGTTCCTTGCGTATAGAGTTTTCAGCTCCCTATTATCTTGCTCCGGCGAAAACCGAATTTTCTTACCAGATCAAGGGACTCAATGATGAATGGAGCCCATGGTCAACCATTTCAACCGTCGAATATCCCCTGCTTCCTCCCGGTGAATATGAAATACAGGCCAAAGCCAGAAACATATTCGGAAAGGAGAGCGAAATGAGCACTCTGGAAATCGTCATCAGACCACCTTTCTACAGAACCTTTGTATTCTATCTGCTTATGGCGGTTCTCATTATCAGCTTATTCGTGCTTGTTATACGGATGAGGGAAAAAGCCCTTCGGAAAACGAAAGAAATTCTGGAGCAGAAAGTCATAGAACGTACAGCAGAAATTGAAAAACAGAAAAATGAAATAAGTGAACAGAAGAAGGAAATTACAGATAGTATTCTTTACGCCAGCAGAATACAGACAGCTGTGCTTCCTTCGTTAAATATACTAAATACATTACTATCGGAACACTTCGTTCTTTTTTTACCGAAAGATATCGTTAGTGGCGACTTCTACTGGCTATCCGCTAAAGAGAACAAAATAATAATTCTTGCCGCCGATTGCACAGGTCACGGGGTTCCGGGAGCATTTATGAGCATGCTGGGAATATCCTTTATGAATGAAATTGTAAGCAACCACAAACTTGACAATGCAGGTTCGGTACTTGATGAGTTAAGGAATCATGTTAAGTCAACTCTAGCAAAATCCGGTGACATAAATCAGACCAAAGACGGCATGGATATAGCACTTTGTATTGTTGATCTGAAACAAATGAAGCTGAATTTCGCCGGGGCTTACAATCCCCTTTATATGATAAGAAATAATGAACTTACAGAATTCAAAGGCGACAAAATGCCGATTGGTCTTTATGATTTGAATACTGGCTTTAAGAATCATCAGGTTAGTATTAATAAGGGTGATTGCTTCTATATTTTTTCAGATGGATTTATCGATCAGTTCGGGGGAGAATTCGAAAAGAAATTCCTCTCAAAACCTTTTAAACTCTTACTTCAGAAAATCTATCTTCAGCCTATGAATAAGCAAAAGGAATTGCTGTATTCTACATTCAAAAACTGGAAAGGCAAACTTCAGCAGGTAGATGATGTGCTTATTATGGGTTTCAGAATTTGACTAATCCGGCCTTATTTGACATTTCCCATTAAAATCGTAAATTTGCATTTCAAATGCTCTGCATTATAGGATGTTTGAATAATTATAAGGAAGGGAAAGGTAAATCTTTGCCTTTTTTTTAATCCCATTTGACGGGAAATCTGTATTTTAAATCGTGGTGGATGACTAGAAAAGTATTGCTTTATAATCAGCTTGAGAAACGGGTTTTGGTGCTGGACGGAGCCATGGGAACAATGATTCAGACATACCGTCTGAAAGAAAAGGATTTCAGGGGAGTCAGATTTAATGATTCTCACTCTGATTTACAGGGAAACAACGAACTGTTATCGCTCACCCGACCTGATATTATTCAGAAAATACACAGGGAATTCCTGCAGGCCGGAGCCGACATCATATGTACAAACACATTTAACGCCAACCGAATATCGCAGGCTGATTACAATCTCGAATCGCTGGTTCATGAACTAAATTACGAATCTGCCCGTATTGCAAGGGAAATGGCAGAAGAATTCTCAAATAAGGATCCCATGAAACCCCGTTTTGTAGCAGGTGCAATAGGTCCGACAAATAAAACAGCCTCCCTCTCCCCCGACGTAAATAATCCCGGCTACCGTGCTGTGGATTTTGATATGCTTTCAGAAACCTATTACGAACAGGCAAAAGCATTGTGTGAAGGGGGCATTGATATTCTGCTGGTCGAAACCATTTTCGATACCCTGAATGCCAAAGCAGCTATTTTCGGGATTGAAAAATTGTTCGATGAGCTCGGATATAAAATACCGCTTATGGTTTCCGGCACCATCACAGATGCCAGCGGCAGAACGCTTTCCGGGCAGACCCTTGAAGCATTTATTAATTCCATTTCGCATGTGGAGCTTTTATCCTTAGGCCTGAACTGTTCACTGGGCGCTGAGGAAATGAGACCATACCTCGAAGAACTGTCAAAAAAATCAAGTGTTTATGTAAGTGCACATCCAAATGCCGGTTTGCCCAACCAGTTCGGAGAATACGATCAATCCCCCGAAATAATGGGTTTACATATTCACGATTATCTCGACTCGGGTTTTGTAAATATCATAGGTGGTTGTTGCGGAACAACTCCAGCTCACATCCGTGAATTCTCAAAGTTTGCTGAAAAAGCATCCCGTCGGATTCCTCCCCCAAAGGAACATAAACTACGGTTAAGCGGTTTAGAACCTCTCACTGTTTATGAAGGCAGCAATTTTATTAACATAGGTGAAAGAACCAATGTAAGCGGTTCGAAAAAATTTGCCAGACTTATCCGCGAAAAAAAATACGAAGAAGCACTTTCCATTGCCCTTGAACAGGTTCAGGGTGGTGCTCAGGTCCTCGATGTATGTATGGACGATGCCATGCTGGATGCAGAAACCGAAATGCACACCTTTCTTAACCTTTTGATGGCAGAACCGGATATTGCCAGGCTTCCCATTATGGTTGACTCGAGTAAATGGCCGGTAATAGAAACCGGCCTGAAATGCATTCAGGGTAAGGCTATTGTTAATTCCATCAGTCTGAAAGAAGGCGAAGAAATTTTTATACAGCAAGCCAAAAAAATAAAAAATTACGGTGCTGCAGCCGTATTTATGGCTTTTGATGAGAAGGGTCAGGCTGATACCTACGAGCGGCGAATTGCTGTGTGCGAAAGAGTGTATAAAATTCTCAGAGGAATTAATTTTCCGCCTGAAGACATTATTTTTGATCCGAACGTACTTCCCATAGCAACCGGAATCGAAGAACATAACAATTATGCCGTCGATTTTATCCGTACTGTTGAGTGGATCAAAAAAAATCTACCGTACGCGAAGGTTAGCGGAGGAATCAGCAATCTTTCGTTTTCTTTCCGGGGGAACGATACCGTGCGTGAAGCCATACATTCCGTTTTTCTTTATCATGCAATAAAAGCCGGTATGGATATGGCCATCGTGAATCCTTCCATGCTCCAGGTATACGATGCTATTCCTCAGCCTCTTCATAAGCTGGTTGAGGATGTTGTTCTTAACCGCAGCGCTGATGCTACGGAAAAACTCCTTGCTTTTGCCGAGGATGTTAAAACGGGAAAAGCCGATGAAAAACCCATTGATGAATGGCGTAATACCAGTGTTGAAGAAAGGCTCAAGCATTCGCTGGTAAAAGGAATCACTGAGTTTATTGAAACAGATGTTCTTGAAGCACGCGAGAAATACGATTTTGCCCTTAAAGTGATTGAAGGTCCGCTGATGGATGGGATGAATGTGGTTGGTGATTTATTCGGCTCCGGAAAAATGTTCCTTCCTCAGGTTGTAAAAAGTGCCAGAGTAATGAAAAAAGCCGTAGCGAGTCTGCTGCCTTTTATCGAAGCGGAAAAATTGCAGTCCGGCGAATCCAGTTCAGCAGGAAAAATTTTGCTGGCTACAGTTAAAGGCGATGTGCACGATATCGGTAAAAATATCGTGGGAGTTGTTCTGGGATGCAATAACTATGAAATTGTTGATATGGGAGTTATGGTTCCTACCGATAAAATCCTTCAGAAGGCAAGAGAAATCAATGCAGATATAATTGGTCTGAGCGGACTGATAACCCCATCCCTCGAAGAAATGGTAAACGTGGCCAGAGAAATGGAAAGGCAAAAGTTTACAGTTCCTCTTCTTATCGGGGGAGCAACAACATCGAAGATCCATACAGCTGTAAAGATCGAACATCACTATAATGCTCCGGTTGTTCACGTGAAAGACGCATCGCGCTCTGTTGCTGTTGCCGGAAGTCTTATGAACAAAGAACTTCGGACGGCTTTTATCGTCCAGATTCAAAATGAATACGAAGAGCTGAGGAAAACCTATGCCAGTTCTGTTTCACAGGTTGAATACCTTAGTCTGGCTGATGCCCGGAAAAATTCGCTAAAAATTGATTTCAACAAAGAACCTCCGGTTGTTCCTGCATTCACAGGTGTAAAAGTTTTCGATAATTACGATTTGAAGGAAATAAGAGAATATATTTCATGGGTTTTCTTTTTCGTAGTATGGCAACTCAGAGGAAAATTCCCTGAAATACTTAAGGATCCTTCCATGGGATCCGAAGCTCAGAAATTATTCGATGATGCCAACGAAATGCTTGACAATATTATCCGGGAAAACTGGCTTACAGCAAAAGCTGTTGTGGGATTCTGGCATGCAAACTCGGTTGGCGATGATATTGAAGTGTATTCAGATAGTAACAGGAATAAGGTAATTGCCCGGTTCGTTAATCTCAGGAATCAGACTAAGAAAAACGACAAAACCCCCAATTACTGTCTTGCCGATTTTATAGCGCCGAGAGAGTCAGGAATTACTGACTATATCGGTGCTTTTGCAATAACTGCCGGGATAGGCATTGAAAAAAAGATTGAGGAATTTATCAAGGACCATGACGATTACAATAGCATCATGCTTAAAGCGCTGGCTGACAGACTTGCAGAGGCTTTCACCGAATTATTGCATCTCAGAATCAGAAAAGAATTCTGGGCGTATGCTCCAAATGAAAGCCTGAGTCTGGATGATTTATTGCTTGAGAAATACAAAGGTATCAGACCTGCACATGGTTATCCGGCTTGTCCCGATCATTCTGAAAAGAAACAACTGTTTGAACTTCTTGATGCCGAAAAATCCACCGGTATTGAGCTTACCGAGAGTTTCAGCATGTATCCTGCTGCATCGGTGAGCGGATTGCTATTTGCGCATCCTGAATCAAAGTACTTTTTTGTAGGAAAAATCGGAAGAGATCAGGTTGAAGATTACGCCATGCGAAAAGGTGTTGATATTCAGGTTGTTGAATCCTGGTTAGCCTCGAATCTGAATTATTGATTTTTTATGACATTGAAACTTTGCGGTAACATATTAACAAAAAAAAGAGCTTTTTTAAATGAAAGTAGCTGAACAACTTAGAACAACAAAGAACACGCTTTTCTCCTTTGAGCTTCTCCCCCCGCTTAAAGGCAGAAAACTGGATGATATCTATAACGCAATTGATCCCCTTATAGAATTTAATCCCCTGAATATAAATATTACCTATCATCAGCAGGAGTCGATTTACCGGCCCGCCGGAAACGGATTTATGGAACGCACCATTGTGAGGAAGCGACCCGGTACAGTTGCCATCAGTGCCGCTTTAAAATACAAATACAGCCTTACTGTTGTTCCCCACATGATTTGCGGAGGGTTTACAAAACTTGAAACTGAGGATGTACTTATAGATCTTCATTTTCTGGGGATGAAAAATCTTCTGGTTTTGCGTGGTGATGCTCAAAAAGGATATCGTGATTTCATTCCTGAAAAAGACGGACACGAACATACTATCGGTCTGGTGAACCAGATTATGAATATGAATAAAGGTATTTATCTGGATTCTGAAGTTGAAAACGCTACATGCACCGACTTTTCTATTGGTGTGGCAGGGTATCCTGAAAAACATTTTGAAGCGCCCAACATGGATGAGGATATAAAACATCTGAAAGCAAAAATCGATGCAGGTGCAGAATATATCGTTACACAGCTGTTTTATAATAACCGGAAATACTTC
>CAYOLQ010000124.1:0-10072 GCA_964404825.1 uncultured Chitinophaga sp. | reverse complement strand
TAAAGCCGGAATTGACCCTCCTGGAGAAGATCCTCAAGGTTGAAAATCTCCAGCTCATCATCGAAAAAAGGGCAAAGTTGGTGCAAACCCGCTCTGAACTGGAACGTTTCCAGATTTCATCCAACGATTTCAACTGCTCCATGCGGCTGAATGACTCAGACGGGAATGTCTTCACCACCAGCTTCACCCCTGGAGTTAAGAAGGTGATTGATTTTCTCAAGTTATCATTCGACGGTAGCATCTCGGAAGCTGAAGAGAAGATCAACTTCTGAAGCGTCGTTTGCTTTCAATGAATCAGCGTTCCGTCTGACGACGGAACGCTTTTTTTTGATCGTAAAACATATCGGATAGTCTTATCTTTGCTATCATGGATGTCCATAATACAGCAACAAGAAGTTACAATATGAGCCGGATTCGGGCAAAAAACACAAAGCCTGAGATATTGGTTCGTAAATTTCTTTTCTCACATGGTTTCCGATACAGGATACATGTCAAATACCTGATAGGAAAACCAGATATTGTTTTAGCAAAATACAAAACTGTAATATTCATTCATGGCTGCTTTTGGCACGCTCATGAGGTTTGCAGATATTATGTTGTTCCAAAATCCAATACTGAATTTTGGATTAATAAACTCCGTAGTAACACACAAAGGGATGCTGAAAACTTTTCGAAACTGGCTGTATCTGGTTGGAAGATAATAACTATTTTTGAGTGTGAATTGAAAGCGGAAAAGCTCAATCAAACTTTAAATAATTTATTAGTTGAACTACATTGATCTTTTTGCCGGTGCAGGTGGTCTGTCTGAAGGGTTTATCCGTAAAGGATTTAAACCTATAGCCCATGTCGAGTTGGATCAGGCAGCTTGTAATACGCTGAAAACCCGTCTGTCATATCATTACCTGAAATCAAAGAAAAAATCTGAAATTTATCATACTTATCTTAAAGGTGAAATTAGCAGATCAGATTTATATGCACATATTCCGACTGAACTTCTTGATAGTGTAATTAATCTCCCCATTGGCCCCTTACATAATGAAACAATCTTTGATAAAATATCAAATCAACTGAATAGTCAGAATGTAGACCTGATTATTGGCGGACCACCTTGCCAGGCATATTCACTGGTAGGAAGAGCCAGATCAGGCGATGGGATGAAGAAGGACCCTCGTAATCATCTTTATGTTGAATATGCCAGATACCTTGAAAAATATAATCCCAAATTGTTCATTTTTGAGAACGTGCTTGGTTTAAAATCTGCCAAAAAAGGAACGTATCTCATAAATATGGAAAAGCTCTTTCTGAAAAAAGGCTTCAAAATGAAGTTGTTTACATTGGAAGCAAATAACTTTGGGGTATTACAGAAGAGAAAGCGTTTAATTATTATTGGATGGAGAAATGATCTGAACCTGGAATTACCAGATTTGGAGGCTATTCGGTCATCATTAGATTTTACAGTTGAAAGTGTTTTTAGTGATTTGCCAAAAATATATGCGGGTCAAGGGGTAGACAGATATGTCAGTTACAGAACTATAGCCAACGATTATCTTAAACAAAACTCTATCAGAAATGGCATAGATATATTGACTCAACATATTGCACGCCCACATACTGATCAGGATAAAAAAATTTACAGGATTGCAGTTGGTAAATGGAACAAATATGGACAACGGCTTGATTATAATGATCTGCCTGATGTACTGAAAACCCATAAAAACAGAGATTCTTTCTTTGATCGCTTTAAAGTTGTGGCTCAGAATTTAAAATATTCCCAAACGGTTGTTGCTCATATAGCTAAAGATGGCCATTATTATATACATCCGGATATCAAGCAAAACAGGTCAATAAGTGTCCGTGAAGCTGCGCGTTTACAATCTTTCCCGGATGACTACTATTTTGAAGGTGTTAAAGACAAGGCCAATAGGACTGCATCATTTAAGCAAATTGGGAATGCCGTACCACCATTATTGGCGGCAAGAATTGCCACGGTTATTAAAAATTTATTTTGATTAACAGTGGTGATCTGCAAAGGGAAACGTACTTTAATTCTAACGCCATTTCCTTAAACTATTTGGTAAAGAGTTTTAAAGAGACTGTTAATACGAATTAGTCAAAACAGTAATTATGTGATTGTTAAAAGGCTAATTGGATAAAATGTAATCCAAAGTAATTAATTTGAATCTATTCCGGCTATACGGGACTGTCACACAAAATCAACTTGTTATTTTACATAATGGATTATTCTAATTACGAAAAAACACAAGCTGAACCAGAACCCAGCTCAATGATTGAAACCTTCCGTGCTATTGGCTATAGCATTGAAGCTGCTGTTGCAGATATTATTGATAATTCAATTTCAGCTTCAGCAAAAAACATTTGGGTTAACCTGGAATGGAAAGGATCTGAAACCTGGCTGTCAGTGAAAGATGACGGAACAGGGATGGACAATGAAGAGCTAATTCAGGCAATGCGTCCTGGTAGTAAGAATCCACTGGAAGACAGGTCTTTAAAAGATTTAGGAAGATTTGGCCTTGGATTAAAAACAGCATCTTTTTCTCAATGCCGTATATTGTCAGTAATAAGTAAAAATGAGAATTCTGACATCTCCTTCTGGACTTGGGATCTGGAATATGTTAATCAATCAAGTAAATGGAACTTGCTAAAGTATTTACCGGACGAGGAAAAATATATAAAAGAGCTGACCGAACTCAAATCTGGAACAATTGTAGTCTGGAATGATATTGACCGGCTAGTTAAAAACTTTCATTCTGATGACGAAAATGCGCTTGAAAAGTTTCTTCTGATTATGGAACAGGTGAAAAAGCATCTGGCAATGGTTTTTCATCGGTTCATTGAAAGTAATAAAATTAAAATATGGTTTCAGGGAAGAGAAGTACTAGCCTGGGATCCATTTTTCATTGATAAAGATGCTACTCAGCCTTCACCAGAAGATCCATTATGTAACGGTAAAGTAAAAGTCAGAGGGTTTGTTCTTCCACATAAATCAAAACTTACTGAAGATGAATTCAGAATCGCGGAAGGGCCAAAAGGTTGGAACGAACAGCAGGGGTTCTATATTTATCGGAATGAACGATTGTTACTTGCTGGCGATTGGCTTGGAATGTTCCGGAAAGAGGAACATTTTAAACTTGCCAGAATCAGAGTAGACCTTCCAAATACAATGGACGCAGAATGGCAGATCGATATAAAGAAATCTGTTGCACGTCCTCCTTTAGTTCTTCGTGATCTGTTAAAGGCATATGCATCAAAAGTCAGGTCAAAAGCAGTGGAAGTATACCGGCATAAGGGTCAGATTTTGCAACGCAAATATGCCTCAATGCAGTTTCAACCGGTATGGCATGAGAAACTACGCCATGGGAAACGATTTTATTCGATCAACAGAGAACACCCAATTATAGCAAACCTTCTTGAGTCTTTTAATGATCATAATTCTGAATTAAATGAATTAATGAGATTCATTGAGGAAACAGTTCCTGTTCCATTGATAACCATCAAAGAAAGTGAACAACCGGAAAATCAGGGATCACCTTTTGAAAATATTGATCAGGAACTTTTACGGAAATCGATGAAGATGATGTATGACAGACTTATCCTGAACGGAAAAAACAGTGAAGAAGCCAAAGCTCACATTTTAAGCATAGAGCCGTTTAACTTATTTCCACAATTTCTAGAATACTTAAACTAAATATTTCATGCTTCAAAATGCAATCAGAACAATCCGGACTTTTCTTCCTCCTCTTGGGTCAGTAACCCCTGAGCAGATAGAACAGGCAGTAGATACTGCTTTATCTCTGCCTTTTTATGCTGATCTTGACAGGGATCTTGTCATCAGAGAAGTTCAGGCAATTTATAATATCAGGATAGATGATTTCAGAGTAATTGAATCTTATGAAAGACGTCGCCCCTGGATAAATGAAACGAAGGCATCTATTTCATGGAATTTCTGGAACCGATACCGGGATAATCTCGAAGTGGAGAAAAACTTTTCTCCGGTGGTCCTCGGAAGTGTTGACAGGCTCACAGACAGAATTCTGGACGGATTATTTAATCCTTCTCTCAACATAATAATTGACAAGCGCGGACTTGTCGTTGGACAAGTACAGTCTGGGAAAACAGCAAACTATACTGGATTGATCTGTAAAGCTGCAGATTCAGGATTTAAGTTGATTATCGTACTTGCTGGTATTCATAATAACCTTCGCAGCCAGACTCAGTTAAGAATTGACGAAGGATTCTTGGGATTTGACACTCAACATCAGCGAGCCTTCAATCAGGATAATATATGGATCGGTGTAGGCAGAAGTGTTACCAACCGTGATATAGTGGCCCATTCACTTACATCCAGCCTGGATACAGGAGATTTCAATGCAGGTGTTGCAAACGGTCTGGGTATCAATTTTAATACCAGCGAGCCAATAATTGCTGTTGTCAAAAAAAATGTAAGTGTACTACGAAGACTAAAGTCCTGGCTTTCGACTCAAACAATCGAACTGCCAGATGGTCGAAAGGTCATTCGGAATAAATCTCTATTATTAATTGATGATGAAGCAGATAACGCCTCAATCAACACCAATCCAGACTCAGATAAATCAACTCGTATAAACGGGTTGGTGAGAGACATTCTCCGTATGTTTGATCGTAGTGGATATGTTGGATATACTGCGACGCCGTTTGCAAACATTTTCATTCCGATTACTGAGGATGATCTATTCCCACGAGATTTTATTATCAACCTTCCTGCGCCATCAAACTATATCGGTCCAACAAGAGTATTTGGAACACAAATCGTAGAAGACGATGATGAGTCAGATACGGTGTTGCCAGTGGTGCGCAGGATCAGTGACTATCAGTATTCATTTCCCAATGGCCACAAAAAAGATGACCCTTTACCATCAAATGTGCCTGATTCCCTGAAACTGGCAATAAAGTGTTTTATTCTTACATGTGCAATTCGCAGACTCCGCGGTCACAATAAGGCCCATAATTCGATGCTGATCCATGTCAGCAGATTTATTCGCTGGCAAGGTGGAATAAAAACACTTGTTGAAAATGTTTTTGACTTCTATAGGAGAGGAATTGATATGAACATTCCTTCTATTCTTGAAGAATTAAAATCGGCCTTTTCAGTAGATTCTGGTGATTATAAATCATATGTTACCACTTCTCAACAAATTCTGGATTCTCCTTTACAATCAATTGATTCTCAGATTAAGGTTTATGAATGGCAGGAAGTCGTACTTCATCTTAATGACGCTGCAAGCAGAATAATAGTAAGAGAAATTCATGGTGGTTCTGCTGATGTTTTAAACTACTATGACCATCAGGATGGCCTGTCAGTTATAGCAATCGGTGGAAATAAACTATCCAGAGGACTTACACTTGAAGGACTTTCCGTAAGCTATTATCTAAGAGCATCGCGTATGTATGATACGCTTATGCAAATGGGCAGGTGGTTTGGTTATCGCCCAGGATATGTCGATTTATGCAGGATGTTTACCAGTCAGGAACTAAATGAATGGTTTTGTCACATTACATTGGCATCAGAAGAATTACGGGAGGAATTCGATTATATGTCAGATGTCGCCGGTAGTACTCCTGAAAAATACGCACTAAGGGTTCGTACTCATCCAGGAGTTCTGCAGATATCGGCCTCTAATAAAATCCGGAGAGCCGTAAATGTTGATATTTCATGGGCAGGTCGGCTTATAGAATCCTACGAGTTTCAGAAAAGGGCTGAAATTATCAAATCAAATTTAACAGCTGCAGAAAATTTCATTTCTTCCTTGCTGACATTACCCAATGAAATAAAATCCGGCAATTATTTGTGGTACAACATTGGTCCGTCATATATTAAAAGTTTTTTGCAGCATTTTCAGCTTTCTGAAAATCTCAAAGCTGCTGATCCGGCTAATCTTTTAAGATTTATTGACGCTCAGTTAATAACTGGAGAACTTACTTCCTGGCGTGTTGCAGTAATGTCAAAAGCAAAGACTGCGGTAAGATATCAGATTAATAAATCAGAAAGCCATATTGACATTGGGTGTTATTTTCGTAAGTCAGAACCAAATACAAACGGGGTTAATTATTACTTACGCAAGTCTCATATTATTAGTCCCATGGATGAGGTCATTGATCTTACAGTGGATGAATTGAAAGTTGCCAGATCCAGAACCGAGGAACTTTGGAAAACCAAAGGAAAAGTGGGGTTACCATCATATCCGAGCGGAGAAATAGTTAGAAATGAAATCAGATTGCCACAAAATCCGTTGTTGCTGATCTATTTCTTGGATCCTGAAGGTGCATCGATCCCTGACGCCGAAAATCCAATTGTCGGATATGCAATAAGTTTCCCCTCTAGTAAATTTAACGCTAGCGTTAGTTATGCTATACACGAACAGCTTTTACATATTTTCAATATTGATGATGATTTGGAGGACAATATAGATGACGAAGATTGATCAGATATGGGAAGAACTCGATAATGATACTTCCGTTAACTCAGGCTTGATTCTCCGGCGTTATTCATCAGATATTCTACCTGAAATTTATATTGCTCTTTATGTGCCAGAGAAATTAAGATGTGTTGCTGTATATCTTAATTTGGTTTCTGAAATAAATTTGATTTTATTAAACAAGCTCAGGGATATAAAGATCGAACTAATACCAGATGAAAGGAATGCACTAAGAAAAATTCTCCTGATTACACTAATAAACAATCAGCATCAAGATATCTTTTCTACCTTATGCGAGGATCTTGTCAACACTGTGTCATCTCTTACAGAAGAGCGAATACTTGTTAAAATATTGCTCAATCGATTTGAGAAATGGAAATCTCTGTTTGAGAATGTTACTTCATCGGGTCTGTCACAAGAAGAACAACGCGGACTGTTTGGTGAATTGTATTTCTTGAGAAAGTGGCTTAATCTCACTAATGATAAAAGGAAGTGCATTGAGGCCTGGCATGGCCCGGAAAAGAAAAATCAGGATTTTCAATTCAGTGATTGGGCGTTGGAAGTAAAAACATCAGCTGGCAACAATCATCAGAAAATTCGCATTAGTAATGAACGACAGTTAGATACTAAAAATCTCAATCATTTATTCCTTTTCCATCTTTCGCTTGAAGTAAGAACTGGATCTGGTGAATCATTGAATGCTTTGGTTAATAGCCTACATGATCTTTTTACTGATGACGCACATGCGGCGATAATTTTCGCCGCAAAATTACTTGAGGCAGGCTATTTTGCACAACATAAAGATCTATATGACACTGACGGTTATTTTATCAGGCAGGAAAACTTCTATCGTGTTGAAAGAGAATTCCCCAGAATAGAAGAAGCAGACATACGGATGGGAGTTGGTGATGTTAAATACTCCATTATTGTAACTTCGTGTTCTGATTATGTTGTAAATGAAACCAGTGTTTTTAATATTTTGACCTAGTTATGCTTGAAAATCAGGAAAACCTTGAACTTACTAAATTCTACAATACTCTTCAGCAGGATATAAATGCTGAACAGTTATCCGAAGAAGAGGGTGGTTCTCAGGAACAACTCTTAACGCAATATGCAGTGGACTTGTTAGTCAATGTGGGCGATAATGAAAATGTGCGGGTTGCGCACGATGAAAATATTACTCCCAGGAATCGGCATAAGGTAAATGCTTTTTCATTGTCGGAAAATTACGAAACGCTCGATCTCTTTATTACCATTCTGAAAAGTTCTGCTACACCTGACCGTGTGCAAAAGACAGAGATCGATGAAGCAGCAAAACTGATTGCAAACTTTTTCAGAAAAGCGTATTATAAAGATTATGTAAAGGGAATTGAAGAATCATCTGAGATTTTCGAACTCGCTCTCACACTTAGTAGTTCAGAGGAAGTAAGAAACGGCTTAGTCAGGATAAATGCCAATATTCTTACTGACGGGATATATCCCGGTGAAAAGCCTGCTAATGTTGATATCGCGGGTTATAAAATATTCTATAAAGTTATAGACCTGAATTATCTCTATAACATTGCAGATAAAGATCACAATCCGATAGAGATAAATTTCAAAGAGGACGGGTACAAGTTGCCTTGTATCATCTCGTCAGGTGAAAATTCTGAATATCAATCATACCTTGCAATAATACCTGGATTTGCTTTGGCAAATATTTATGAAAAATATGGTTCCCGGTTACTTGAACAGAATGTCAGGTCCTTCCTACAGTTTACTGGGAAAATAAACAAGGGAATCAGAAAAACTATTTTGGAGGAACCTCATATGTTCCTTGCATTCAATAACGGCATTGCTGCCACCGCTGAAGAAATCCTGCTTGAAGACCTGCCTGACGGAAATGGAAAATATATTGCATGGGTTCGTGATTTTCAGATTGTAAATGGTGGCCAGACAACTGCATCAGTATATCATACCTGGAAAAAGGATAAAAAGGACCTTTCAGAAATATTTGTTCCGGTAAAACTTTCGGTAATCAAGCAACATGATAAATTTTCTGAAATTGTTTCACGTATTGCAGAGTATGCAAATACTCAAAATAAGGTTTCGATTTCTGATTTGAGTTCAAACCGTCCATTCCATATTGAATTAGAAAAATTATCAAGATCTATATGGGCATCTCCAGGTGAGAACAGCCCGGTTCAGACTCGTTGGTTCTATGAAAGGGCCAGAGGACAATACAAGAATGCTCGCAATAAAGAAGGATTCACGCCGGCACGGGAAAGAGCGTTCGATCAGAAAAATCCAAAAAGTCAGGTCTTCACAAAAGAAGATCTGGCAAAATACATTAACGCTTATCGCGAAGAATATGATGGCAGAAAGCTTGCAATCGGACCTCATGTTGTTGTCAGAGGAAGTCAAAAGAATTATGCCCAGTTTATCAATTACAATAGCATCATTAAACCGGATAATGTGTTTTTTGAAGATCTTATTGCAAAGGCAATATTGATGAGATCAGCCGAAAAAAAATATGGAATAAAGCCAAATTCTATTGGAGACATGAGGTATATTACTGTTCCATATTCAATTGCACTATTTGGATACATTACGGGATACACTTTAGATCTTTATAAGATCTGGAAAAACCAGTCCTTATCAGAAAACTTAAAGGACTTGCTTTATGATCTAATGGTGAGAGTTGAAGATTTCATTAAAAATAAAGCCCCAGGTTCACTTTACGGAGAGTGGGCGAAGAAAGAAGAATGTTGGGAAGCCCTTAAAAATGGGGACTTTGACATTGATATAGAAAAGATTAAATCGGATCTTGAAGATCCAAAGAAAAGAATAACCAGGCGCAAGGTATCCGAAACTGAAACTGATCAGATACAGATTGAAGAAGAAATATCGAGGTTAAGGTCTATTCCGCCGCCGGTTTGGCACAAAATTGAGGAATGGGCAAAGGTTAATAACGAATTTACAATCCAGATGCGAAATGTCGCATTCGATCTTGCCGCCCGTGTCAGAAATAATGCATTAATAAGTAATTATGAGCGTACTACAGGGTTGAAAATTCTTGATGCAATTATTGAAAAATCTCCAGATTTGTTAAATGATTCTGATAATTTGGCCGAGACTGTTGCTAAGATTGATCAAGAAATTTCAATTGAATTAATTAAAGAATTTATTACCTGGGATAAAAAAAATAAAAAACTCAAAGGATTTGAATTTAGATTTATGTCAGATCTGGTTGAAGGGATTAAGCCTTTTAGTGAGCACAATAAAAAAATAGCTGGAATGAATATCGCAAAAGCTAAAAAATACGGATTCAAATCTAACTTGAGTGCATAAAAGGCTGCATGAAATGGTGATATGATTAATTCGATTGCTTCATATTAGCGTCAATTGCGTTGGCATTGCCCCATGATTGCCTCAATTGGGTAATAATGGCCAGTTAGAGGAAAAAGCGAAAGTAGGTTAAATCCATAAAGTAAATAGAGCCTTGGGAAACCGAGGCTTTTTTTTGGTTCAAACCGATAGGGAAAATACTGTCCTTTATTATCCCTCCCCGCCATTGTACTATTGCTCCCATGAATTCAACTTTTATCAGGTTGTGGGAT
>CAYOLQ010000123.1:285-10101 GCA_964404825.1 uncultured Chitinophaga sp. | reverse complement strand
GGAGGATTTTAATAATGACAGGTTTGTGGCGGTGCTTACGGGGAGGAAATGAAAACTAAGCGCAGATACGCCTGAGGCATAACGCTGGGGCGCAGTTTAAGCGCGGTAAATATGCCGGGTATCATTTTGCATCATTGCGGCGGGGATTTGGGGTCTGAATTTACTTTTATAAACGGAATTGTTTTTATGAAAATTAATAATATATGAAAAAAACCATAGACGGAGCCGCTATCGTTTATTGTGAAGGAGCTTTTAATACAACAAACGGAAAAACAGCACACGGACTTGTCCGGTTTACAACCCGGTATGAGGTTATTGCAGTGATCGATTCCCGGTATGCAGGAAAAGATGCAGGTGAGGTTCTCGACAACAAAAAAAACGGGATTCCTGTAGTTAAGTCTGTTGACGATGCGATGGTTACAGCAATTTCAAAGGGTAAAGAGGTAAAAACCATGGTAATTGGCATTGCGCCGGATGGCGGACGATTTGAAAAGTGCCATAGAAAAGACATTTTAATCGCACTTGAATCAGGGCTCAATATTGATTCCGGTTTGCATGATTTTCTGGGTGATGATGAAGAGTTTCGTAATCTCGCTGAATGTAAAGGCTTGCAAATCAGGGATATTCGCCGTACACCTGAACGCAATAGCCTTCATTTTTTCACCGGCGAAATCGATAATGTCAAATGCCTGAAGCTGGCAGTTCTGGGCACTGACTCAGCCATTGGAAAAAGAACCACAGCATGGATCATTGTTCATGGCTTTCGTGAAGCCGGAAAAAAAGCGGAACTTATCGGAACCGGACAGACAGCCTGGTTGCAGGGTGCAAAATATAGTTTTATTCTCGACTCTCTGATTAACGATTTTATTTCGGGGGAGATTGAACATGCTGTCGTTAGTGCCTGGAAAGGCGAAAGCCCTGATGTGATTGTGCTTGAAGGACAAGGAAGCCTTCTTAATCCGGCATATCCGGGAGGCTTTGAGCTTCTTGCTGCCGGCAGGCCCGACTTTGTAATTCTTCAGCATGCTCCCAAACGTATTGAATATGATGGTTTCCCGGGGATCCCTTTACATCCCCTGAAAAAACAAATAGAAGCTATTGAAATGATTTCAGGCAGGAAAGTGACGGCAGTAACGCTTAACCACGAAAACATGAAAGATGAGGAAATTAAACCTGCATGTGAAAAAATCCTGAAAGAAACCGGAATTCCTGCATTCGATGTATTGAAGTTTGGATCTTCAGAACTGATGAAGGTTTTAATTCCTTTATTGAAAAAACAAGCTGTGTAGTTTTTCCTTTCAATTCGTAACAATTGTACCTTTACATCTCTAAATACTGAGCATTTTATTTATGAAAATCCTCCGCACTGAATGCCGTGTTCACGAGATGAAGCTGATTGAGCCCTACACTATTGCATACGAAACAATAAACTCCTGTGCGAATTTATTTCTCATAGCTGAAACTGATCACGGTATCCGGGGATTTGGATGTGCTGCGCCGGATATAGCAGTTACCGGAGAAACAGCCGATTCGGTAATGGAGATATACAATTTTCATATTGAACCGGCACTTCGCGGAGTCGATCCCTTCCGGTATTCAAGGATACTGGAAGATCTCAGATCTTCTGTACTGCATCATCCTTCGGCTCTGGCAATGACCGATATGTTGCTTTACGATCTGGTATCTAAATTTGCAGGTGTTCCCTTATATAAATATCTCGGGGGATACAGAACCTCGATTCCCACAAGCATAACGATAAGTATTATGTCTGTTGACAGCACTTTACGAAGAGCCGCCGAACTTCGCAAACAAGGTTTTTTTATTTTCAAAATAAAAGGAGGGCTGGATGTTATCGGGGATGTTGAAAAAATCATACGATTAAGGGAAATGCTTGGCGAAGGAATTGAAATCCGCTTCGATGCGAACCAGGGTTATACCCTTGAAGATGCAATATATTTTGTTGAGAATACCCGTTCAGTTGGTGTTGAACTCCTTGAACAGCCAACACCCCGTGAAATGATTGAACTTCTGGGGCAGGTGGTAAAAAGTGTACACATTCCGGTAATGGCAGATGAAAGTCTTATGAATATCAACGATGCATTGAGTCTTACCCGCAATGAACTCACGGATCTGGTGAATATTAAACTCATGAAAGTTGGTGGTATAAGCGAGGCCATTCGTATTAACTCAATAGCACGGGCTGCAGGTGTTGAGGCAATGGTGGGGTGTATGGATGAGTCGGCTCTGGCCATAGCGGCAGGTCTGCATTTTGCACTTGCCAAACCAAATATTGCTTACGCAGACCTGGACGGACATCTTGATCTTATCGATGATCCTTCAGCCGGTGCCGTAATACTCGAAAACGGGGTATTACAAGTTACAGAGAAACCCGGACTGGGTTTTGAATTGGATTAGAATTATTCGTTATACTTTCTCCAGCCTTTTCTGATTCAGGTAGGCCATAAGTCCTGTAACTCCCACTATCACAACCGTATAGTATACAAAAGAAGGTATTGGCAAGGGATCTCCTGCGGCATACGAATGCAATCCGGATAAATAATAGTTTACCCCGAAATAGGTCATAATAACTGAGCTGAAACCCACGAGTGCCATAAGATTAAAGGCATACGTACCTTTTAAGCCCGGAATCATCCTCATATGAGCAATGAATGAGTATACAATAATCGTAACAAGAGCCCATGTTTCTTTGGCATCCCAGCCCCAGTATCTTCCCCAGGATTCATTAGCCCAGACTCCCCCGAGAAATGTACCGATGGAAACCATAAAAAGCCCTACGATTAGCGTCATTTCAATGATATAGGAAAGTTCATGAATTACAGAATCTACCCGTTGTTTACTTTTCTCCGATTTAAGAAACATTAGAATCAGGTTAATGGCTGCGATAACTGCGCCCAAAGCCAGAAAACCATAACTTGCGGTTATTATGGCCACATGAATCACCAGCCAGTATGATTTAAGCACCGGAACAAGGTTGGTTATTTCCGGGTCCATCCAGCTAAGATGAGCAACATGAAGAATGAGATACGCCAGTATTGCTGTGGCTGCAAGGGTAATCTTCGATTTGCGTGAAAAAATAAGTCCCGCTAGAATCGTAGCCCAGGAAATATACACCAGAGCTTCATAACCGTTGCTCCAGGGAGCATGACCTGAGATATACCAACGTATTGCAAGCCCGGCTGTATGCACGGCAAAGGCAGCTATTACAAACCATGAAGCAATATTTATAACTCTTTCTAACCGGAGTTTCAAAACAAAGATCTGTATGAAATGCAATATCAGTAATACAAAACCTATTAGTCCGTAAACAGATGAAAGTCGCTCAAAAATTCCGGCCTTATTGTAAAAAAGTTCAAGTTTTGTCTTTGTAGGATTAGGAATGTAAAGCGTTCCGAATTTCTCCTGGTATTTTTTGAGGGCTGTAAGGTATTTGTCAGCTTCGGAATAATCGCCCGATTGTTGAGATTCTACCAGAGTTTGAAGGTACACAGGAATTATGTTATGAGTAAAATCCGACTCATCCCCTGAAAATATTTTATGAGCTTCGTTTGGGTTATACCATTTCCCGCTCTGATCCTGCTCTTTGGGCAAGACTTTAAGAAACTCGTAGGTGTATGTAAGATAGCAGATATTCAGCCTTTCGTCAACTTTAAGCAATTCGTTATCGTATTTGCTACGGTAGGCGGGCTTTTTGCGGTATGCATCTTCCACCACTGTCTGGAGAACATAACCATCTTCGGTAATAAAATCCCTGAAGGAGCCATATTTTGATGATAGTTTCAGCTGCCTGGCCAGTTCATCATTGGATACTTTAATCATGGGAACCGTTTGCCAGTAGGATGGATTTACCATCATACCCAGAAATACCTGATCGGGTGTAAGTCCGTTAAAATTTGTTTTACGCGAAACTTTTCTGAGAATTTCAGAACTCAAGGTGGTGATTGGCTCAATTCTTCCACCGTGATCCTGAACCAGTACTTCTCCAAAAGCAATAGCATGTTCAGTTTTTATGGCCGGAGGAATACCGGTAATCTGACTGTTTACAGGCACTGCAAGTGCAAAGAGTCCGAAAAGAAGCGCTACAATGCTGCGACGACTTTCACGTAAAACAGCAATTTGTCTGGAAATATAGTTAAACCGGCTATTGGGATTAAAAATGCTCAGTATCATTCCAAGTCCCATTAAAATATAGCCGAGGTAACTCACCCAGGTACCCAGGAAGTCTTTATTAACGGACAATACAGTACCTTTTTCATCAGTTTCGTAAGAAGACTGATAGAAACGGTATCCCTTGTAAATAAGCACGTTGTTCATAAAGATTCTGCGGGCTTCCTGTATATTTTTTTCAGGATCGAAGAGAGTGACTTTACTTTCGAACCAGGAAGGGCTATTGGAACCCGGATAGCGTTCCAGAAAGAAATCGTCCAGCCGCAGCGAAAAAGGAATACTAACTGCCATGGCACCATAGGTAATGCTGATATCAAGTCCGTCAAATAAGGGTTTGGCCGCCTCGCCAATCATTCCCTTTTTACCCCAGACAATTGCTTCACGGCTTACATCGCCGTGGCTGACTTCAAAAACAAGTGCATCCCAGAATTTGTTTTTTTCAGCATTTTCCACTCTTTGAGGTTTCAGAACGCCATTTTCGAGGAATATACGTGGGACAATCATCACATCATTAATATTGTAAAGCTGCATTGGCCTTAAAGGATACAGGCTGTCGGCTTTAAAATTTGTGGTGGATTGGTCAGCCATACTCATTACAGAAAAATCAACAGGAGACTGAATGAAACCCTGTCCCTCAATGTTTGAAATTCTTACGCCATCCTTGTGCTGAGGTCCGTTAAAACTGAACCACAATGTTTTAATCCGGGATTCCTCACCTTCGCGCATGAAAACCGTCTGCCGCCCATTATCACCTGTGACCACCATTTCAATCATCGGAACGCCCTTCTCATCGCCGGTTGCAGGCTGCAGGCTTTCAGTGGCATCGGCCATAAATTCCTTTAGTTTCACTTTTAACGGATCCCCCGAAGTAGAAAATGAAGTATTATATCTTACATTTTTCAGGGGAGAAAAGAAGACCTCATCGCTCTGAAGCATTGAATTTTCGGCTTCTCTGACACTTACCTGAATATAAGTTTTGTCGGAGACAATGGTATTTGAGGAGGCACCTTCGCGGATACTCATCACTCCCTCGAAACCAATATATCTGGTTATTGCTGCCCCCAGGATAATCACCACAAATGAAATGTGAAAAATAAATGAAGGAAGCTTTGTTTTCTGGTATAGTTTCGCACGGAAAATATTTACCAGAAGGTTAATCATTCCCAGCAACAGAACCAGCTCAAACCATTTGGCATTATAAACCACAGCACGCGCGGAAGTGGTCCCATAGTCGTTTTCAATAAAAGTAGCTGTTGCAATGGAAACGCCGAATACCACAAATAGAATTGCAGTAAATCGCATGGAGAAAAAGAAGTTTATATATTTATTCATCGGGAATAGTTCATGTAGATTCAATTAATAACAAATGATCCAATTAAGTGTTCGAAAAAACTTATTTCAAAATTCTAAATCCAAATGCTAAAAATGAAAAACTGATCATTACTTTTACAAACTGTTTTTACCTATTAACCATGGATAGTTTTTTCACAGGAACGTTTTTTTCTATTTTTCAGGCGATATTTAAAGTGTTTCTTATTGCTTCGTTAGCGGGGTTCATGACGTATAAGAAAATTTTTACAGAGGAGTTTATTGATGGATTGTCGGTTCTGGTGGTGCGTGTTTTTCTACCGTTGCAGATGTTTGCAACGATTATGCAAAGTTTTGATCCTGGGGCTCAGAGTTACTGGTGGGCCGCTATTTTGGTGGGTATCGGTCTGGCTTTTGCAGGATTACTGTTTTCTTCGATACTATTTGCAGGGAGCATCAGGGAAAAGAAGTCACTTTTTCCCTTGTCGGGAATGCAGAATGCCGTTTATCTTGCCCTGCCCATCGGTGAGTTTGCTTTTAAGGATCAGTTTCCGGAGTTTTCGTTAATCTGTTTTTTGGTTTTAATGGGATTAAATCCGGTAATGTGGTCGGTAGGGAAGGTTTTGGCAACCACCAGCGGGAGAGAAGATAGTTTATTTAAAAAGATCGTGACGCCTCCGCTTATTGCCAGTATAACAGCAATAATTCTTGTTTTTACAGGTGCGGCACCCTATATTCCGGCAATTATTGTTGATGCCAGCGCCATGCTGGGTAATGCCACGGTTCCGGTGGCTACTTTTGTATTGGGATCAACTCTGGCTATGTCGATACGTAAGATCCCTCCATTCTGGGATACCTTCAGGATTTTATTTGTAAAATTTGTTGTTCTTCCTGTGCTTACAATCCTCGCTTTATATTATTTGAAAACAGGTGAACAGCACCCCCTGCTGGCTCAGGTTTTAATTCTGCAATCGGCTACAGCACCGGCCACATCACATATTTTAATGGTAAGAACATATGGTGGTGATTTAGGTAAAGTTGGAGGAATTACCTTTGTGAGTTACCTGGTTTGTTTGTTTGCGATACCATTCTGGCTGATGGTTTGGAGTTTGATTTTGTAAAAGGCTTACAAAATAGTATTTCAAGCAAAGCATTTGATCTGGTGAAGCCGTGCTCCGCTGAAGCGATGCCCAAAGTTTTTTTGGAATCCGGGAATGGATTTTCATTATTATTCTTAGCCTTATTGCGCGAAACATTCACTACCTTAACGGGGAATTGGACTGAACATAAAAGTATGCTTATGACTGTTTCCGAAATAATTGCCCGAATTGTTGAGGGAAATAACCAATTTACTTCCACACACGACTGTGATTATTTCGAATCATTTAAATTGAAGCAGGAGCCATTTATAACACTTGTAACATGCTCCGATTCAAGGGTTCCGCTTAGGGCGCTTTTACCGGACACTTCGAATAAAATTTTCTCCATTCAGAATATCGGGAATCAGATCTTGTCAACAGAAGGCTCTGTCGATTATGGCATATACCACTTGAAAACACCTGTGCTTATGTTTCTCGGCCATTCCGATTGTGGTGCCATAAAAGCTTATCTGAAAGGGTTTAATGAAGAGAGCGACGGAATAAAGCATGAGCTTGATTTTCTCAGACCAATTATTCACGAATTCGGTACAGACAAAGATTTTTCTAGCATGCATGCACATGTAATCGAAAAGAATCTTGATTATCAGGTATCCATTGCAAGGAAGAAATACCGACAGCTTGTTGATGATGGCATACTTACAATTGTTGCAGCTTATTACGACTTCAGGGGAGAGTTTGGTAAGGGGATGGGGAAGATTGTTTTTGTAAATCTGAATAAACATAAGACACCGGAGGAGTTGCGCAATCTGCCTGAGTTTACAGAGTTGAGCGAGGAGGAGAAGGATCATTTTATCGGGAGACTGCCGGGGGGGGAAGGAGGGGTGAGAGGGTGAATGGGTGAGTGAGTTGATATTTCCGGGTAAGATAATAAGAGGTTTAAAGCTTTAAACTCTGAGTAAATTTTTATTAAGACTATAAAGAGTATAAATATTTTTTCAAAAACATTTGGTTTATAATATAAACTAGTTTTATATTTGTAACCAAATTAATTTATATAAAATGGAAAAAGAATTTACAAATCAGCAAAGTCTGGAAATGATACAATCAATGATCAATATTTCGAGGCGGAATTTCAGGAAAGATGGATTTTACTATATTCTCTGGGGGAGTTTATTTTTTTGTGCCTCTGTAGCTCAATATTTACTTTATGCTGTTTTTAAAAGTGAGCTGCATTGGTTAAGTTGGTTGGTTGCCGGAGCATTAGCCGTCCTTATTAATTTTATTATTATCTGGACAAGGAAAAAGGTTCCAAAAGTAAGTACCTATATTGACAGGGTAAATTTCTATTTATGGACAGCCTTTGTATTAAACATTATATTTATTGGATTCCTTACTTCAAGGAATTTTCTTACTCCAATTCAAGTCAATCCGCTTATAATTATGCTGTATGGTTTTGCCACATTTATTTCCGGAGGAATGTTACGGTTCGGCTGGCTGATTGCCGGTGCCATTGCTGCATGGATACTCGCAATTATAAGTAGTTTTCAGACTTATGAAACCCAAATGATTTTGGTTTCTGTTACTATTCTGGTTTCATATCTGATCCCCGGAATAATGTTAAAATTTTCAAAAGACAATTATGCTTGAACCTCTTGATCCCGTTTTACACTCTCAATTGCGCCTTGCAGTGGTTTCATTACTTATTGGAATGGAATCTGCAGAGTTCAGTTACCTCCTCGAAAACACCGGAGCTACAAAGGGAAACCTCAGCATACAGCTTACCAGGTTAAAGGAAGAGGGTTATATTGATATCAGGAAGAGTTTCAGGAACAATTATCCTCTTACAAGTTGTTCCATTACTCCAAAGGGAGTTGAAGCGTTTGACAGGTATGTCAAAGCACTTTCGGGTTATATAAAAGGGAAGCCCTGAACCTGATTTTCAAAAATGCGTTTTACTTTTTACACACTGAAAATCGATTAAAATGAAAAAAATAGTTATGAGTCTGCTTATTCTGGTTTGGGTGATTTATCCCGGATCGGATGTCTTTTCCCAGGGAGATCCCTCTAAAGTTAAAGAACAGTTAAAGCAATTTACATGGATGGAAGGGGACTGGAAAGGGGAAGCCTGGTATATGGGCAGGGATCAGGTAAAAACGCCGCTTATACAAAAAGAGCATGTTGAGTTAAAGCTCGACGGAAGCATTATTACTATGGAAGGCACAGGCTATTCTATTCCTGCCGGATCAGAAGCTGAGAAAGTTGTATTTCAGGCTTTCGGTATATTGACGTACGATCAGATACACTCAAAATTCATTATCAGAGCCTATCAGGGAGGTCATTTTATTGACAGTGATTTAGTACCGAATGCAGACGGCAGTTATTCATGGGGTATGGAATTGCAAGGCGGCAAAATCCGGTATACACTGAGGCTTTCGGACGACGGAAAATGGAAAGAAGCAGGGGAGTTTTCCCGTGATGGAGGTGCCAGCTGGTTTCCGACCTTTGAAATGACACTTACAAAGCAAAAGTAAAGGCTACGATTGTTAATAATCCAAATCACAGGTTTTGTTCCGGACGCCATTTCCCCGGAATAAAGCATTGTTTCATAAAAATCCGGGTATATGGATTTAGTAAGGTGAATCATGAAAAAGATTTTTATTATCTTTGTCGACCAAACTAAAAATTTGTTTGTTTACGGATTGACAATGGTCAGTTGTCCGAGTGGCTAGGAATTCCCGATGTACATCGGGACAAAACCGGCTACGACGGTTGAAATAATAAGTATTGGTCAGTTGTCCGAGTGGCTAGGAATCGGTCTGCAAAACCGGCTACGGCGGTTCGAATCCGCCACTGACCTCATTTTAAAACCCTATCAGCGCTGGTTATCAGTGTGGTAGGGTTTTTTAATTTTAAGATTTGTCCCATATTTGTCCCATATTTTCAATAACTGGGCTAAAATTAGTGTTTGTGCATTAAAAAAATGAGGACCTAAGGTCATTCCATTTTTCTCTTATTTACACTAAGTAAAATTAGTTACCTACTTCAATGAATGGTATATGACCAGCAAAATAAACTCTTAGCCTTGTTCCACTGGATAAAGTATCCCAAGTTGTACCTCCATTGATTGTTTTAATAATTGTTACATTATCACCTACGGCATACCCAGTATTGGCATCAGGAAAGAAAACAGAATTTAAATTATTATCTATTGGACTGGATTGCT
>CAYOLQ010000123.1:0-275 GCA_964404825.1 uncultured Chitinophaga sp. | reverse complement strand
TGTGTCCATTGCGTCTGAGCAAACATGGAAACCAGCGCAAAAAAAATTAGAAAATAAGTTTTTTTCATTTTATCAGGTATTAACTATTTGTACAATGCATTTAAAGCGATTAAGCACGGCTGTTATTCCTTTATTACTTTCCCCGTATAGATAGTCTTGCCATCATCAAGTCTATACAAATACAGACCCTTTGGGATGTTCTGAATACTTACCTGATGGCTTTCATTTAGTTTTTGCTCAATTATTTCAGGTAGTATTTGGGAAGAACTTTTTAT
>CAYOLQ010000122.1:0-10116 GCA_964404825.1 uncultured Chitinophaga sp. | reverse complement strand
TATTGGTATTCCATTTGGACTTCAAACCCTCAAGCTTGTCGCTAGGGCATTATGGCCCTTCGGTACTAAGATCCGGACAGGGAAAAGTCAGCCCGGTTGCTAATACAACCTGATGAATGTACTTTGGCTGTTAACAGTTGGCATCCTTATATGCCTTTCTCAATTGTTTTTTGGTGCATTGTTTGCTATAAAAATCTTAGGCATTCCTATTGGTATACAGCATTTATAGTTAGCAGGTCGGGTATTGGGTCCTTTTGGAAAGGAGGTTTTTTAATGAGGTCGTAATACAAGAGAGTCGATATAGCACCCCATCATCCCTCAATTGCATCCAGAACAAAAGGCCTGCAACCTGGGATTTAATGAAGAAGACTCTTTGAAAGTTAGGTCTTGTCTAAGGAAATTGATATAATAACAATACTAAATATGCTTATTAGTCTAATAATATGTTTCTTTCGAAAATAATTATTACCATCACTTATTTAATACAGAAGCATCTTGTTCGCTGCCAAAATCTATATGAGTGAATTTAATTGCAGCCAGTTCTGAGTTGATTGGGTCTCCTTCAACAAGAGTTACATAAATTTTATGTATGCCGGGAGTATGGAAATACATCCACCCAATGGGGAAAGTGCTGAAAATATGCGAGGAGTTTTGTTGATTTTGAATTTTCTCACCTTCATCTGATTCAACCGACCACACCAGGCGTCCGTTACCAGCTAAATTTAATGCAATTTCATAATTACCTGCTTGGAGGACATTCACCTCCCAAATGGCTTTGCTTCCCGGACCCCATTCATGGATATTCTGTACTGTTTTCCATTCCCCGAATTTCTCCATCCATCTTTTGTTCTGGATCTTGCAATTTAATGTATCTGCGAAATGTGTAGTGATCTCTGTAGTCATTTTTGGATCCAATGCCGGGGTAGTTTCAATATCAGGTTCGCCTTTGATTTCTAATTCGACAACCGATACAAAATCTTCTTGTTCCTGAGGGGGAAGTTGTATTTCCACAAATTGCTTATTTCTGGAATAGGAAACATCTGTTCCTGTGTCTCCGTTTAGCAGCTTTAGAGATTTAATTTCATTCTTTAAGCCAGGCAGGTACAACTTTCCACCTTCCGGCCATTGGTAAACACAAAGATATAGCTTGTTGTTTTTCCGTGTCACATCACCCCAGGGAAGTGCGTGCTGCCACGGAGAGGGATCTGCTCCATAAATTACCTGTGGGTATTTTGATATCCATCTGCCGGAAGACTGAAGGGTGCGTGTAGCATCTTCAGGGACGGTACCATCTGCCTTTGGCCCAATGTTTAACATGTAGGTTCCACCCCTTGCTACTGTCGAGATTAATCTTTCAAGAATATCTTCAGGTGATTTCCAGTTCATATCGTACCAGGCATGTCCCCATGAATCATTGGTTACATCCACCGCCTCCCAGAGACCTTCAACATTTACATGTGGGACTTCCATATCACCGAGTGTTCTATAATCACCCAATCCGTGACCTATTCGACCTGAAACAAAGGCCTTAGACTGGTTCTTATGCACCACCTCCATTAGCATTTCTGCATATTCAACGGGCATGTCTCCGGGTGTATCAAACCATATAAGGACAATATCACCGTATCGTGTAGTAATTTCCTCAACCTGCGGAAGACATTTATTATGGAAATATTCATCAAAGGTGACTTTATCACCCTTGGCATCAGTAGAAGGTCCACCAGTACCTCCCGGGGCTGTCCAATCCTGATTTTGTGAATAATAGAACCCAAATCCCAGGCCTTCTTTTTTACAAGCATCAGCAAGTTCTTTCATGGGATCTCTGGCAAAAGGGCTTGAATCTACAATGTTAAAGTCGCATACTTTCGAATCATACATGGCAAAACCATCATGGTGTTTGCTTGTAATAATGATGTACTTCATTCCTGCTCCTTTCGCCAGCTTTACGATAGACTCAGCATCGAAATTAACAGGATTAAATTCTTTGGCAATAGCCTTATATTCATCAACAGGGATATCAGCCCTTCGTGGATTCATTATCCATTCGCTAATTCCATAATAAGTTTTTCCCTCATACTGATTGGCTAAGTGGGAATAGAGACCCCAATGGATAAACATGGCATAATTCCCTTCCCTGAAGAGTTCTCCCCGATTGGCATCAGCCTCCCGCTTTGGCGCTTCACGTCCACCCCATGTTTGATCATTCTTTTGTTGATTCTGTCCATAGGATAAGACATGGCATATTACGAGACAGAAGAGTGTGGTTGAAAATGATTTATAGAAATTTATCATAAATTCTTACTTAGGGAAGATTATTGCGGAAGTTTTAAATACCAATTCTCTTCATTCATCAGGTGTTCTCTTACTTGTTCTCTCATCGGGGGATCGAATTTGGCTGCTACTTTATCTGCAAGGTAAGCCGGATCGTCTCTTCGTCTGGCTATCCTCATGAGATCATAGAATCGTTCCCCTTCAAAGGCCAGTTCACGGGCTCTTTCATCCTGTATTATATCTTCCAGGTATAACTGTTTGGCAGCTAAATTGCCTGAATAGTCGTAATAGCCGATCACTTCATTGGTAACGGGATCGTGTATATAGATTGGATCTGCCAATGAGATTGCGCTGTTACCACTACCTAAATTAACTCTTCCTCTTACACCCAGTTGTTTGCTATTAAAATCATAGTCTCCGTTATTTAATACATCCAGACTTATTGAAACGTTAGGTCTGACAATGCCACTTGCATCCGGGAACCTCCATCTTGCAAAAATCTCAGCGTAATACAGATGGATCCCGGCAGCTCTGTATATTGGGAAATTGGCATCATGGTCGTAGCTGTTTTTATTGATAGAATATTTGTTTACAACAGTATCAACACCATTCATAAGTGTATTTACGGCAAGGGTATTTCGTTTGCGTTTGAGTTCCAGTATTTTGCTGACTTCTGATGTGGTCAGATTTATACCATTTCTCACATATACATATGAAATGTTGTAACCTCTGGAAAAATCACCCGGAAGACCAATTTTCACAGAATCGAGTACTGTTAAATCTGGATTTGTATTCTCAATTCTGGCAAAATCTCTCCATTGCGATTCCCATTTTTCTATTGCAGAACGAGTGGGTTTAAGCATGTAAAGGTTAGGCACCTCATTTGAAAACAGGATTTGCAACTGATTCTGTTGCTGGTATGACTTATTAAACCAGAGAGTCAGGATATGTTCATCGGCATCAATCCCTGAGAAGATGTTTCTCCATGAGTTATTACTAAACTTATTATCAAGTCCAAAACGGACAAAGGAACCAACGATATTGTATTTCGAATAATACATAATCTGGTCGAAATGTCTCACGGCCTCAACGTAATTTCCCAGCTCAAGGTTTATCTGTCCCAGCAAACATTCTTTAGCAAATCGGTTCCAAATGGTCACATCCCAGGATGGATCCCCATTTACAAGATTATGCAGTACACCAACAGCTTTCACTTTTTCAGTGAGCTGGTAGTCAATTGTATCTGCTAAGGTAGCGAGGTCGAGATAAATTCGATCCAGAACAATAGTATCACCATAAATAGTGTCATTATCATAACCATCAGGGCCATAGTTAATCCTCATGGGATTGATAATTGTCCTACTACTTGAAACATATGCATCTATATCTTCTACAGTTGTTAAAGATGGCCATATGTAAGGAACTTTCCTGAATATTTTTACAGCATTAAAATATGCCCAGGCACGCATGCACAGCACTTCACCATAGAGACGATCATATATAGTGACATCGGTATCCATCAGAACTTCGGGATGATCCATCTCAAGTTGGGTAGAGAGGCGATTACATGCACCTATCAGTCTGTAGAAATTCAATGGAGAAGCATATTTGTTACCTGGAGTTATTTGAAATGTTGCTACTTCAATCAGATCCCGATCTGCATTTTCAGTAATATTGACAAGGTCAGCTCTTACTTCTCCCAGCACAACCAGCTGGCTTACCAATTCCTGCTGCAAGGCATATAAACCTAACTCGGCGGCCCTGTATTCATTCCAATCATTGAAATATTTGCTTTCATCTACGATCAAACCCTGATCCGGCTCAAAAAAAGATTCACAGGAAACCACCAATAATGATGCAGCAATTATGAGGTAAATTGATGCGTGAGTTATATATTTAATTTTGATTTTCATTTGATTTTCATTTTACAATCCTACTTTGATACCAATCATATATTTCCTTGTATTGGGCATCAGCCCGTAGTCAATACCCTGTTCCATTGTATTGTATGAGACTGCAAATTCGGGATCGTATCCCAGGTAATTTGTTAAAGTGAGGAGATTTGTAGCAGTAACATAAAATTCAGCATCCCTGAAAAGGAGGAATTTTTTAGGGATATGACAGCTTAGGGTGATATCTTTTAGTCGCAGGTAACTACCATCTTCGATCCATCTCGAGGAGAAAGCAGCATTACCTCTGGGGTCATCCCAGGATGCTACTGGGACATCAGTTTTGTGGCCCTCATATTGCCATCTATTTAATACACTTTTACTTTGGTTTGAAAGGTCAGACATTTTCTCGTTTTGGGCCCGCAGGTAATTGTACACTTCATTGCCATATACAAATTGAAGGGTTCCGCTAAGACTCCATATCCCATAGGTGACAGAAGTAAATGCTGCACCAAACAGATCAGGGATGGGGGATCCAATCATCGTTTTATCGAAGTTGTCTATGTATCCGTCCGGGGCACCTTCAGGACCGGACAGGTCAAGAAAACGCGCATCTCCTGCACCATAAGAAATGCCTCTTTCATTTTTTAAATTCGCATCAAGTGCTTCCTGTAGTGTACTAAATACTCCGTCATACTGGAATCCAAAGAAGTTTAAAAGCGATTCACCTTTTCTGGAAACAAAAGACCCGCCATGGAAGTTAGTGATGATTTCATCATTTCTGATTTCCAAAATTTCATTTTTGAAGCTTGAAATGTTCACACCAATATCCCAATAGAAGCGTCCCCGGGTAATTACCCTTGCAAAGGAGCTGATTTCCCAACCCTTATTGCTTATAGAGCCGCTGTTATTGGCTACAGAGGTGAACCCAGTATAGAATAATTGGGGTTCATAGCTTAAGAGTTGCTCCGTTTTTCCGGAAAAGTAATCCAAAGATATTGATAGTCTGTTCGCAAGAAGCGTCAAATCTATACCCGGGTTCAATTGAGTTCCGGTTTCGAACCTGATCGTTTTGTCAGAATAGTTTCCAGGAACCATTCCGGAAGATTCACGGTAATGCTTAATCGTGTAATATTTCAAACCATTTTCACTTCCAATGTCGTCATTTCCTGCTCTACCCCAGGTCAGTCTGAGTTTAAGATCTTCCAACCATGCATAATCCCGCAGGAATGATTCTTTTGAAATACGCCATGCGCCGCCGAGAGAATAAAAAAGTCCGAATGGTACTTCACCGAGCATAATCAAATCATTTACTCCGTCTACTCTGGCGTTTCTCCCAATATTTGAAGATGTTTCAGAGTTAACTCCTGCAAGTAGTAAATAGCGATCCCTGAATGTATAATTTATTCGGCCATACATCGCAAGTCTGTTCCACTTACTGGACTGTCCGCCCATTTCACGAAGGTAGCTTGTCCCACTTTGAAGGCTGCGGTATTCATCATTCTCGTTGGAATTCTTCGCAATGCCCCAATCTTCTTCAAATGTATTTGTATTCAACCTGAATCCGGCTGTGGCGGTGAAAAGATGTTGGTTTTTAAACTCTTTACTGTAGGTTATATTATTGTCGTTGTATAGCGCTAAGAAGTAATCATTCAGTGCTTTAGCCGCATTATATACGTCTCCGCTATAGTAGCTCTCCATACCATGATTGGGTAAGAAGATTGATTCATTTAAGGAATTGATATTTATTCCGATAAGGCTATTCCATTTGAGGTGGTTAGTCAGGTCTCCTTCCAGACGTACCGATGTCAGGAAGCGATAATTCTTATTCCTGGCAAAGAAATTGTTGATTACGACAGCAGGATTGCTTACTCCAAGTTCATCTATATCTGCATAGGTTTTTAGCTTTTGCCCTTCAGTGTCAAAATCATAGGGGATCATAAGTGGATTTTTATGAAGAGCCGTGAGAATCGCACTTGTTTGTTTAATCCTTGCGGATTCCTCCTGGGTTGAGCCGGATCTTGTCATGTTAGAACTAACAAACAGTCGTAACCATTTGAAGAGGCTGAATGTACCAACGAAACGCACGTTAAATCTTTCGTATTCAGTGTTTTTTATAATCCCCTGATGGTTTAGATATCCAACGGAAAGGCTATACTTTGCAATCTGATCTCCACCCATAATTCGAAGAAAGTAATCATTTAAGGTGCTATTGCTGAAAATCTCATTTTGCCAGTTTGTGTTATTAGAGTAGGCATAATAGCCCGGGTCGGAGGGTGTGATAGACAGGCCAGGATATAATGTCGAAAAGTCTTCTTCAAATTTTCCTGAGGAGATTAAGACCTCGTTAGCCAGTGACTTGTATTCAATTGCATTTAATTGGGGAATATTATCAGGAGCTATACTTACCCCGGTTCTCACAGAAAAATCAATTGCTGTTTTTATCTCTGTGGGTTTCAAAGTCTCGATCAATACCACTCCATTGGTTCCTCTTAAACCGTAAACAGATCCGGCAGAATAATCTTTGAGAACGCTAATGCTGGTAATATCATTTGGGTCAAGTGAGGTGAGTGGATTATAACTGTAACCATCCAGCAGAGGACTGAAAACGCCCTGTGTTTCCAGAGGCACTCCATCCAGCACGAACAAAGGTTGATTGTTCGTATTCATCGATTTAATTCCCCGAATATAATTCACTGCACCGCTTCCGGGCATCCCGGAACGGTTTACTGCATAGACCCCGGCGATATTATTCTGGAAAAACTGATCAGTGCTTACGTTTGGGACTTTTCGAAAGCTCTCTGTTTCGATTGACTGGGCGGAGGAAATAAAATTTCTTCTCAAGTCTTCATTAAAAATATTGAGCATGGCATCATCTGTTGTAGCCATATCCTTAGGTGAAAGCATGATCGTGATATTATTATTCCCATTCAGATACACTCTTTTATGTTTATATTTATCAGCAGGAGAGATCGTCAGCCACAGGTATCTGCCTGGAGAAGAGATACTGAATATCCCTTCGCTGTTTGTTATCACCGGTTCGGTTAACACTCCTTCAATACTTACTGAAATGTCAGGAAGGGGAAGCCCCTTTTCATTTAATACGAGGCCATTCACCTGTATCTGCTCCTGAGCAATACAAGGATATTGCATAATACCGTTAAAAAGTATAAGTAGGAAAGTTGATATATAATAAAACCTGGACATATTATATGTTTTAAGTCTATAAAGCTGGTATGAGTTTAACATAGTCAATATTAAATCCGTTGGTGTTGCTTGCGCCTGCTCCGATATACTTGAATTTAACTCTTACATCACCATATTCGGTAAGGTGATCAACCCAGTAGTCTCGTGAGTTGAAATCTAAAACGGGTGAAATGCGTTCACCAGTAACAGAAACAACTGTATTTCTCAATTCATAATTATCAAATGAAGTAACCACACTACCGAATTTATTCGTGTATCCCAACAACTGATCATTCACATAAACTTCGTAAAGGCCTGATGGTCTGTAATTAGCATGCCACTCAAGCCTGTAGCGCATGGGAAAGACATTTTTGAAAGTGAATTCCATTGTGTATTCCCCTGCATAATTTCTGTTAAACAGAACACTGACAAAAGAACCTTCCGTAGCACCCAATGAATAACTTTTTATAGGGGCAATAATGGCTCCGGATATATTAACACCGGCCTTCCAGGCAAATTTTCCTGCGCCAACAGAATCTATAAGTAATTCGCCTTCCTGTATTGAAGTACCGCGAAAGAGTTCATCCGGTATCACAAAATTGTTATACAGGTATGCCACACCATTGCTGCATATGGACCTTGAATCAGGATCTATATCCGCTGCAATTATTTCTACAGTATCTCCCGTAACACTCTGAAGTTTACCATGCAGGTCTGAGTATGATAGAATGCCTCCAAACAGTGCCTTTGAGGTAACATATGGCAGAAGAACGTCATTTTGCCATACTTTAGGTATGTCGGTATAATCTGTCATAGCTCCACCCAATCTTTCAGCCATATTATTCAAAGCAGCAATGTATTGTTCCTGAGAGAAAATAATCAGTGTGGCATTTTTATCCCGAAACTCCTGGCGCACCGGAAAGTATTCAAGTTCGAATGTATTTAAAGACCCAAATACGGAATCATATACAGTGTTTCCAGCTTCATTGAATCCAATGGGCGTACTTAAACTTCGATCGAGGTAAATGGAATCTTTGGAATCAATATAATTCTTGAGTGTAGGACTTTTTTGAGCTGCAAATTCATACAAATTTGGTCTTGGCAGAGCCACCTCGGTAATCTCATAATATTTACCATTCAGGAAGAGGGGGCTACCATCTTCCATGGGTATTCCATCATAAGTATAGTTACTTCCATTAAACTCTACCAATGCATATTTGCCGGAAATATTAAGTAACCTCCTAACCTTTTCAACATTCCTGTTAATAAAAATATTTTTTGAAATATGATATGGCAGAATTGATTGCATGATATTACTTGTATCCGTAATCGATTCAAATGCTTCATTGCTTGGAATGAATAAGGTATAAACCTGGCCATCGTTAAAAATTGTATCCATACCATATGCCCGCATTTCAGAAACGAATGTTGAAAAGCGGGGTTCCAGAATAATGGCATCCCACAGTTCCATATCGCTCTGACTATCATGATTGGAGTAATGGTCCTCCCATGGCGGATTGCATGATAGTATTCCGATAATGCAGATTAATAATACAGCTCCTAATATCTTTTTTTTATTTCTCATGTTTCTTTTGTTTCCCCATATTATTGAGCAATAAACTGCAAGTAATCTATTTTCATCGTACCTGGAATTAAGGAGTTTATCTCCAGAATATGCTCCTTATAGCTTGTGAATTCAACAGTCCCGATGGTGAAGGCTTTATATGGATCGGTGCTGGTACCTCCGCTGGTCAGACTGAGATTCCCCCCCATTTTCTTGCCATCTATCCATATGCGGATTGTAGCGTTATTCGAGTTAAATGCATCGGCTCTAAGATTAACAATGTATTTGCCGGGCATAATTTTTGGCGTTATGTAACTAAACTTGAAAGTTTCCCTTAGTTCAATGAAATCCAAATTCCAAGCTTTATTGCTACCTGCGGAGCCTTTCACATAAGTTATTTTTTCTGGCCCGGTCCACCAGATAAATTCAAAAAGGTTTGGATCTACAAATTCATAAGTTCCTTCAATTTTTGCGGATTCCACAATCAGTGGATCTTCCAGGAATTGATAAGTACTGTTTGATCTGGCTGGCTCGAAATATTCCATAATCTGATTAATGAAATGTATCGGTCCGTTTTTAGTATTTACATTGCTTTGCTCATAGAATATACCGATATAATTTATAATCGATGTGTCGGTTCCTTCAATCACCATTCCAAAACTATCTACTCCGATATTTATTTTAATATCTATGCCGGCATTGATAGACACATGGTACAATGCAAAAGAGTTATAATTGGAGTTCCCTGTAAATGCATCCAAAAAATACCTTCCCTCAAGCAGGTGGTAAGCAGCAAACTGGTATAAGCCACCTTCCGGGTCATCAAGTGCATACCCGGGTGTATGATATTTAGCCACCAGGTCTTCAAATGTGAATATACCGTTACGGTTAAAGATAGAATCATGTTCTGCGAGAATAGTATAGCCATTCTTTATTAGCTTTCCTTCATTATTGTACCTGAATATTCCCATTGTATCTTTCAAGCCTGAATACTCAAAGGCCTGGGCAAGGATAGAATAGTCTTGCATATAAACGAGCCAATCGTAACTACTAAAAGAAATGGGTTCAAGTACTTCATCGATCACCTGTATATAACCATTTGTTGTTTCAATATCTTAAATAACAACAGGTGCTGAATTATTGATTTTATAGGATGATGAATCTCCATTAACTTCAATTCCTATGGTTAGAAAGTCTCCAGTGGCA
>CAYOLQ010000121.1:0-10293 GCA_964404825.1 uncultured Chitinophaga sp. | reverse complement strand
CCCATTTTTGTAGGACCCTCACCGTAAATTTCCCATGCGCGTGTATTGTAAACGGCTTCGCCATACTTTTTCAGCCAGTCGCCCATTGCCAGTAAAATATCTTTTTGTTCCTGAGGGATGCTGCCGTCTGCCCTGGGAGAAATATTTATAAGAAGATTTCCGTTCTTGCTGATCCGATCGAGGAATCCGTGAAAAACCTGCAAAGCTGAATAATAACCGATTCCCTCTGTATAACACCAGCTGGATGAGCTTATGGCATCGTCTGTAAGCCAGTAATAGTCGGTTAGATCTTCAGGCCCGCCTCTTTCATAATCCAGAACTGCACATTTGTGGTTCAGTGCGTCTTTATAGGTTGCGACGACCTCCTTATCCCATTCGTTTGCTTTGTTGTAGTAGTATGATAAAAACTCCAGAAGTACAGGTTCACTGATTTTTGGAAGATTAAAATCCTGCCAGATAATATCAGGTCTGTAGTTATCAATAATTTCTTTGTGTTTAGCCAGCCAGAGAGCTTCGTTTTTCTCTTTTCCCTGCTGAGCATATAGTATCTGAAGGTTTGGATCATTAGTAAGTGGAGCATCTTCATAAAATCCCGTTATATTAAAAGCATGATGCATTGAAAGAATTACTCTCATGTCTTTCTTTCTTATTTCATCTGTGAGAAGTTTCACAAGGTCAAGTTTTGGTCCCATATCGTTCGCATTCCAGGGATTTACCTTACTTGCCCACATTGAAAAACCATCATGATGTTCGGCAACCGGGCCTGCATAGCGGGCACCGGCATCTGCAAATAATTGAGCCCATTCCTGCGGATCGAACTTACCACCTTCTGATTTCAGTTTTGGTGCAAACTGATAAAAATTCCCTTCCTTATCAGATCCCCCGGAAATAAAGAAATGATAAGGCCAGGAAGCAGGATCGCCATATTTTTCAGTATGATGCTTATTCTCCCATGAATCTTTTTTGTACATATTTTTTGGATACCATTCGTTACTGAAAGCCGGCACTGAATAGACTCCCCAGTGAAAATATATGCCGAATTTTGCATCCCTGAACCATTCCGGAGCAGGATTGACCTGTTCAACTGAACTCCATTCCGGGGTATAAACTGTCTTTTGTTCTTTGCAAGAGCTAATAAGAACGATCAACATTAGAATTTTTAATCCTGTGATAAAACTTTTCATAGAATAGATTTTTGTTTGGTTGAGAAACACTTTTTAATTCCGTGGGATTATCAGAAAAGAACTATTTTATTTCCTCATCAAAAACTACAGCCACCTTCCCACATTTTCCGCCAGCCATCAGTTCGTATGCGCTTGCAGAATTTTCCAGCGAATACCTGTGAGTCACCAGATCTTCAGGGTGAATTCCCCAGCGTGCAATACGTTCCACAAGCTCTTCCATGAGCCATATACTGGTAACCCATGAACCATAAATTGTTTTCTGGTCGTGGATAATGTCCGGACTCGGATTAAATTCCACTGTTCCGCCTTCGCCTACCATGGCAATTTTTCCCCACTTCCTGGTTGCCCTGATGGCTAACTGTCTGCCGCTGGTATGGCCTGAGCAATCGATTGCACGCTCAACACCTTGTTTGTTGTAGGTGAGAGCCATAATTTCCTTTAATGTGTCAGGACCGGAAACGATAACATGATCCGCCAGACCCTTTTCCATTGCGAGTTCGCAGCGTTCTTTTACTGTGTCGACTCCAATCAGTTTTTGTGCGCCCATAGCTTTCGCCAACATTAAGCTTGCAAGTCCCACAGGTCCTAATCCGACCACAAGAACTGCATCGTTTCCGCAAATACCAATTTTTTCAAGAGCTTCGTAACATGTTCCGAATCCACATGCGATCTGAGCCCCATCGGTGTAGGTAAGTGAATCGGGGAGGAGGATAAGATCCTTTTCTTCGGCAAGAATATAGGGCGCCATCCCGCCATCGCGCTGCCATCCATAAGCCGCACGGTGCAGACTTGTGCAGCTAATATAATATCCCCGCCGGCAATCGTTGCATACTCCGCAGCCGGAAATATGATAAACAACAACTCTGTCGCCTTCCTTAAACCTTTTGAGTCCCGGTCCGCATTTAACAATTTGACCGGAAGGCTCATGACCTGCAATTTTATTCTGGTACCCTTCAGGGCCTTTACCTAGATGCTCATGGTAAATGGCGCGAATATCGCTTCCGCAGATTGTTGAAGATTTTGTTCGTATGAGAACTTCGCCGTGACCCGGCTCAGGAACAGGAACATCTCTTAGTATCAGGGTACTATTTCCGGGCAGGTATGCTCCTTTCATTGTAGATGGAATGATTTTCATAAAAATTTATATTATTGGATTTGGAATTTTATTAAAGTGGGGTTACTCCCTTTTTAAGAATGATATTCCCATATTTGGCTGTTTCCCCTGTCATTACAACTGCAAACGCACTTTTGGCCCGATCATAGAAAGCTTTGCGTTCAATTCTTTCAACCGGAGGCACACCTGGATTTGTTTTCAGGATACTCTCCATATAAGTACGTTCTACCCCGGGGTCCAGTTCATCACCGGGAACGGCAGCCATCATAACCAGAGGATGAGCAACGTATGAGTCAAGTTCATATAGGGGGAGAATTGCTTCAAGTAATTGAGGAATCCTCAGACCATCAGCACGTATGATCCTGTTATTGATTGTTTCTCCGGGAAAATGAGCATCAGCAAGAATAATCTCATCGCCATGACCCATGCGGGACATTGTTTCCAATAACTGAGGACTGATCAGTGGTGAAATTCCTTTTAGCATTTTTGTTAATAATTAAGCATTATTATATATAATCTTTGATTCAAGTTGAATATTCTGATGTTTGAATTTTGACAGGTCGTCATTAAATTCAAATTGATTTGAAAGGAGTTGAAAAGCAGTTACGGCCAGTTCCTTTTCAGGCTGTTCAACAGATATGATTTGAGGATGTAACAAAGTATTGAAAAGATTGTCTCCAAATCCTGCAATGACAACATCTTCCGGAATTCTTATGTTTTCAGTATTTAAATATTTTATAATTCCCATTGTAAGAAAGAAGGATGTTGATATAATTGCATCAGGGTGGATTTCTTCAGAAAACAGTTTTCTGGCTGCTGATTCTCCTGCTTCAGGCGTAAACTCATCATTTATAGAAATCTGAGAAATGTAGTTCAGCTTATGTTTTTTAATTGTGTTTTGATACCCGGTATTTCTATCGTGAAATACATTTATATGATCGGGACCGGTAATATTAGCAACCCGTTTTCTGCCTGATTTGATGATCCCCGAAATAACAGAAGAAGTAATATCAATATTATTGGTTGTAACATACGAAGTATTCACATCCTTTAAAACCCTGTCGAAGAATACCAATGGAATTTTCAATCTTAGAAGTTCGCGGAAATGTTCACCCGATTTGGTTTTGTCTGAAACCGAAGCTATAACACCTGCCACATCCTGTTGAATTATTTTCGAGATAAAGCTGCATTCATGCTCAAAGCTTTCATTTGACTGGTAGATGGAAATCACAAAGTTTTTCTCATAGGCCAGATCAGTAAGATAGTTAATGATATTTGAAAAGAACCGGTGGTTTATATTCGGAACAATTAATGCAATGGTATTCCGGTAGCTTCCCCTTAGTTTTAGAGCATTAATATTCAGAAGATAGCCATTCTCTTTAGCGTACCTTCGGATCATATTACCCGTTTCTTCTTTTATCCGCGTATCGAATCTTAGAGCTCTTGAAACGGTTGAATGATGAACATTCAGGTTTTTGGCGATATCTTTTATAGTTAATCTCAAGTTGTTAAAAAATACACACGTGTGCAATTTCAAAAATACAACATATTCTTTAAATTACTAATCTTTTGGATTTATTTTAAAGGGATTTATCAACATAAATCGAATTCCAGTCTCTAAAAACTAACTACTGGTCAACATTATTTGTTTGGGTTTTCGAAATCATTTATTTTTAATCTACGAATGAATTGAACCGTTCTTCTATTTGCTGTACTATGCAAGTTCCGGTGTCTTTCCGGAGAATTTAATTACCCTGATCCCGCCTTTTAATCCTTCTTTCCTTCAAAAATATTGAGATGACCATTTTTGTCATCCATTCATTTTCTTATTTGTTCAACCAAATTCCTTGCATATGCTTCAAAAAATTAATCTCCTAAAGGTCTTGATGGTAAATTCTAAAAGAATACTGTTTATTTCATTCCTGGCTCTATCATCATTATTAAAGGCTCAACATGATATCGCTGTCCTTCCTCAGGAAGCCTATCGTCCCGACTCGGTTGCGGTTGGCAAGAAAGCAGCTCAGGCTGCATGGGGATACCTGTCCAGCTACAATGGTAGCTATTCAAGTGACTATTGGGTTTATTTTCAATGGTCGGGTTATACCTTTCAATGCGATTGCAGCAGTGCCAGTTACAATGTAAAACTCAACATTGACGGTGTGGATTATTGGCCTGGAGTGTTTGCTGGAGCATCTTATACAGCTTATGGATGTAGGGTTGGACTAGGTCCTTCACGTTACGGTACTTGTGGCAATGTCTGCTACGAAGGCGGGGGCCATAATTATTTTCTCTTTGGATGTCTTACCGGATGTGGAGCGAATTGGCACAGTACATCGAATCAGTATTATTCTACAGCTTACATCAGACCACCGGTTTCTCCGGTAGCTACTCAATCACTTTATGATTACAGGATAGATCTTTCATGGGGAAAGACAACAGATATCCCGGATACTGATCATGGATACCTGATAAGTCGTGACGGAATCGAAATTGCAAAAGTATTTAACGGTCAGAAAACCTATTCGGATATGACGGTGGGTCCCAATAAAACTCATACCTATACAATTCAAACGATCTGGCCCGATAATCAAAATTATACTCATATTTCCCAGGGGGTAAGTGTTACAGGAACCACATTTGATTTGAATCTTAATGCATCAACTGATCAACCGGCATCAGTTAATCTGACATGGAACAGTCTGAAAAGTATTAAGGGAAAAACAGATAAAAACCTTGAGTACTATAAAATCGACAGGTATGATGAATTTAATAATAAACTCATTACAATTCCTGTGCAAATCGATAAATCATCCAACAATTACCCCGATGAAAGCTCTACCCTGATTCCGGGATACCTTTATAAATATACTCTCAGACCCTATCCCGAGGATGCTTTCTTTCCTGATACAGCCTGGGGAAAAGCCCTGCCAAACGGAAGAATAAAAGGCAAAGTTATGTCACCCACAGGACAAGGCGTAACAAACATTAAAGTTTGTGCGGTAAGGCTGGATCAGGTCCCTCAGGATACAACTTCAAGGTATTGTGCAATGACGGATACTGCAGGTACTTTTGAAATCAGTGGTATTTATTATTATCTTCAGTCAAAATTCAGGGTAATTCCCATTAAGGAGGGACACGGATTTGATCCGGTATACGAGGAACCCACAGTCTACAAAGATGCTCCATGGCTTGATGGAATAGTTTTTACCGACACATCCGTCTTTAGTATAATGGGAAAAGTTGTACAACAGGGAAACCGGGGACTATGTCCTGTAAAAGATGTTCAGATTTTTGTAAACGGAAGGGAATCCCCCGAAACAAAGACTGATGAAGATGGTAGTTATGGATTTTCAGTTGGACAAATAAATAATTATACAATTAAACCTGTACTGGATGAGCATGGATTTGTGCCTGTTCAGATGAATTACAGGGTTAATTCTGATACCACAATTGCTACTTTCATTGATACAACAACATTTGTTTTGAGCGGGGTGGTTAAAGCCTCCTGTGACGTGTTTATCGGAAGGGCAAAACTGAATATTACATCCGGAAAACCCGGAGAGTATTGTCATGATACCATTATCATGACAGATACAATTACCGGCTACTATGAAATAAGACTTCCGGCAAGAGAATATGAGATATCAGTTCTCGAATTCTTTTCTGTAAATCCTGATGTTGAGAATTCAGCCGTTGAGTCTTATTTTAGTTCAACCACAGCAGATCTGACATTTGGAAATGCGACTCAGAATTTCATCTACCGTTCACAACCGGTTCTTCTTATTTCAGGGTTCACAGAGTATGGTTGTGGCGGATATGAAGGGATTCCTATTATCGGACAAGGTTATAAATACAAGCTTAATCTTGAAATAAGAGAAAGTTTTGGGGACATTAGCTGTCTCGCAGGAGATGCCTGGGTTGTCATTCAAAATCATGCAGGTAATGCCAGCGAAGAAACAGATACTGTTTATCTTGAGGATGGTACAGGTGAATTTTACTTTATACCGGGAGATCCAAACCTGATTTCCCCTTACTTGAAAAACCTTACAATTACAGGATATGTTGGATCTGAATCTGTTACCAAATCGCTTGATGTTTTAGTTGAAGGAAATAAACCCCGCGAACAGACCTTTACAACTGTTTCTCCACAGATTCCGTTTATGATCCTTCGGGATCCCCCCGGTGACGCTTCGTATTCGTATCTGCAGGAAAGCACTACAACCGAAACAGCAATGAAATTATCGGCTCTTGCCAGTGGAAGTTTAAAAGCCTGGGCTGAAGTGAAAGCCGGAGCAAAATTCGAATCCGGTTTCGGGGTCACTGTTGAAACAGAAATCTGGGGTAAAGTCAGAGGTTCATTGGAGGTAGGTGCTTCCATTTCACGGCAGGATGAATTTACATTAAGTATCACAAATGGTGAGCAATTCGCTACATCCGGAAATCAGGATGTCACTGGTGAAGCTGGTGATGTATTTGCAGGATCTGCATTAAATATCATCTACGCTCTCACTGATGTTATCAAATACGATGCGGTTGCTTGTGAAGTTAATAAGTCCGTTGCTTTGAGTATGGGCGTAGATGGATTTGCGACAACTTTCATATACACTGACAGTCATATCAGAAATGTGCTTATTCCGCAGCTGACTTATTTACGAAACCATTATTTGATGGATGACAATGATTCTTCAAAAATCTATTCCGATCAGATCGATGTATGGCAGCAGACCTTAAAATTAAATGAGGATCTGAAGAACGGGAGCAGTTTTATTGAGAATCGATCATTCAGCTCAGGAACCTCTTATGAATCGTTCGCTGAAATCAGCACAAAGAAGACTACTGCTATTCAGTTTGCGCTTTACATTGAAGCCAACGTTGCAGCTGAAGCTGGTATAGAGGTTGCCGGAGTAGGAGTAAGCGGAGGAGTTGAAGTTAAATTAAGAACTGAGTTCGGAGCAGGTTCCAGTATTACAGAGTCGAAAACCAGGAAAACAGGTTTCGTGCTTAATGATGATGACGGAAACGATTATTTCAGTGTAAATATCATGGCAGATGAAGTATACGGAACACCAGTGTTCAAAAGCGTCAGTGGTTCCAGCTCATGTCCGTGGGAACCAGGCACTCAGCCCCGTGAAGGAGTTCAGTTAATATCGGATGCTTACCTCGTAAATGTTGATGATCCCAACGGTCAGGCTGTATTTCATCTCCAGTTATCCAATATCAGCCAAAGCAATGAGGACATGATCTATAATCTTACTTTTGATCAGGGAAGTAATCCTGATGGCGCTGTTATTACTATTGGAGGAAGCCAGGTTCAGGGCGGTATACCGATTCCTTTTTATATTTCAACCGGTGGTTATAAAGAAGCAACAGTTACAGTAAGAAGAGGACCGGAAGCATTTGATTATACCAACCTTATGTTTACCCTGAGTTCAAGATGCTTCGATCCTGCAATTGCTGATTCAGTCATGCTTGATGTTCACTTTGAGAGTCCTTGCAGCAATTTAATCATGAAAATACCTAATGACAAATGGCATGTTTCCTCCCTGGATAATAACCGGCTTAAAGTAAGGCTGGAGAATTATGACAGGGATCTGCTGGATTTCGTAAAACTGCAAATTTCTCCGAAAGGGCAAAACAAATGGCAGACAGTTTCATTCCTTGACAAAACGGCTCTTAATCCCGTATTTACCGAAACAGTGCTGTTGTTAGACCAGTTCAGCGATGGCAATTTTGATCTCCGGGCTATACTTGAATGCAATGCCGGTAGTAAATATACTGAATCCGTTAGTGGTGTTATTGATAGGCTTGCACCCGAACTGTATGGATTACCTGAACCCTCTGACCTTGTTTTGGATTCTGCAGAGATGATTATGGCATTCTTTAATGAAGAAATAAATTGCTATAAGTTCTCCTCTGCAATGGTAAATCTGAAGAATGTTTCTAAGGATATGTCGGTAGTTGCCTCTGCAGGCTGTTCAGAAAACATGATAACCATAATTCCCGATCTTTCCGGAACATCATTTATGGGAGACACATTCAATGTTGAGCTGACAGGAATCGGAGATAAATATGGAAATGTTATATCTGCACCGGTAAGCTGGACTTTTGTTATAAATGCTAATCCCACTCCTTTGCCTGATTCTGATACGGATAAGGATGGTTTAAAGAACAGTTCGGATAATTGTCCATGGACAGTAAATCCGGGACAGGAAGATATGGACAATGATGGAAAGGGAGATATGTGCGATGAAGATATAGATGGGGATGATGTTGAAAACCTTACCGATAATTGCATGCTGTCGGCAAACCCGGACCAGAAAGATGTAAATCTGAATGGAATTGGCGATATCTGTGAGGATAACACAAGTATACATTTACCCGGAACTATTGAAGGTTTCCAATTCTTTGAGAACCATCCGAATCCATTTACCGACAAAACCTCGCTTACATACGTGGTGCCGGTCAATTGTCATATCATTCTGAAAGTATATGATGTAGTTGGAAATGAAGTTGAGACCCTTGTAAACAGAAATGAAACAACTGGAAAATGGGTGGTAACCTGGGATTCTGAATTTTACAATGAAGGTGTTTATTTCTGCACAATATATGCTGAATCACTTTCCAGCAGCGATATTGCCAGAAGAACAATAAAAATGGTTAAAATCAGATAAAAAACCTTAAGCGAAACTAAAAACGGGTTGTCACTTACAACCCGTTTTTTTTGTTTCAATTCTGTCGAATATCGTTCAACCGAAAAAAAGAATTATTAGTGATTTATTTTATTCTCCAGGAATCCATTCATGTAAACCCAAATCTATCTCTGGCTTTTCACCTAATCCAAACTCCCTGTAAATCACCAATGCAGCTCCAAGGGCACTTGAATTATCAAATGCGGAGGTGAATATTCGTTTTCCGGGAAAGTTACGGGCCATACAACTTATGAATATGGGATTTTTTGAGAAGCCACCTGAAATATAAATGTTGTGGATATCATTGTTTTCAGGCAGAATATAGTTTATCGATTTTGCATTGAGTGCCGTAAGGTCCATTATCAAACGATGGTAAGCCTCTTCGAAACTTTTGAATCGTGATAAATCAGCAGCAGTATCGATGTAATTTTCAGGAAGTGTGTTTTTAAAGAAACATTCTGAAACAGAAGAAAGTCTGTTCAACAGGTTTTCATCACAATTTACACTTTTATACCTGTGTTTATCTGCATTAAAATGTTCTGCAATTCTCTCCATATTTACATCGTGAATATGACCCATGAACAAACGGGACGATTTCACAGGTTTCTCGCTGATGCTCATGTAACAGAGACAATCGTTTTTCAATTGTTCATTTGTTAATGCTTCGTGGTTAAAGGGATTCATATTTATGCACCAGGTTCCGGTTGAAATCAGAACGAATTTCTCCTTACTCTGAATAATATACGGAGCCAGTGAAGCAGAACTATCGTGAATTCCAATTCCAACTCTGAATTGGTATCCAGGTTTTCGCGAAGGAAAAGTACGATCAGTTTTTACCGGTTTCGGAAGTTTAATACCCTCGGCTCCCAGCCAGGGGTGGTAATCCATTTTGTCGTAATCCCACATGGCGGTATGGCAGCCAATGGATGTGTGCTCCGAAGTGGTTTCGCCGGTAAAAAGATAACTGCAGAACTGCGGAAAGTGCAAAATAGCAGAGGTTTTCTGATATATATCCGGACGTGTTTTTTTAAGCCATAGGGCCTGCAATCCTGAATTCAAAAAGCCAAGGACAGGGGAGGCAGTACATCTGCAGAATTCCTGAACTCCCCCGAAATTTTGATAAATTGGTTCCGTGATATCTTCAGGCATAGGTTTCAGATAGTTGTATACCGGTGTCAGAATTTTCCCCGATCTGTCAAGGTAAACTAAAGAAGCTCCATAAGTAGAAAAGTTCAAAGCTTTTATATTGAATTCTTTTTCCCTAAGAATGGAATCAAGTGTCGCATACATCCATGAAATAATGTTT
>CAYOLQ010000120.1:0-10370 GCA_964404825.1 uncultured Chitinophaga sp. | reverse complement strand
GCCCTTTCATTCAGGATATTTGCATCAACATCACACATTGCAACACAGTTAACATCAGCATATCCCAGGTGATGTTTCAGAATTCCAAAACCCATGCCGCGACAACCAATCAGCGCAACATTAATTTTATCACTTGGAGCGGGTGCAGACGCCCATGCAGAGGACGGGAGCATGCCTGCCAGTCCCAGACCAGCAGCTGCGACAGTTGTTTGCTTCAGGAAATTTCTGCGATTTGTTACCATTGTTAGTGTATTAAAAAGGTTTAGTTTTTAAAATGAGGAGTTATTTTATAATAAGATTCTCTGTGTTTTGCTGACGTACCTTTGCCGATTCAAGATCTGTAAGCTTACGGCCCATATAAGTCAGATTCTCAATCAATACTCCGGAAACATTTCTTTGGCTGTCGAAACCATGAAAAACTGAAAAGGGCAATAATCCGCCAACGACCTGAATGTCCTTAAATGTTACATTGCTTATTTTACCTCTGAACTGACTATGATATTCCTCTTTACCTTCGGGAATCTTCTGCACACCATCCCAGGCTCCATGCAGGTAGTATTTTGTAGTGAAATCTTTGTCGCGGATACCGTCGGGTCCCCACTGAGAAAAGAATATTGCCACATCAAAAAGTTTCTGACGGCAATCTTCAACGCGGATATTATCAAAAACTATATCAGAAACATGAGATTGACCTGCATTGTGAATGCTCATTGCAGCGCCATCTTCAACGTGAATAATATCGATGTTTTCGAAACGGATATTCTTAACTTCACTGGAATAGAGCTCAAAGCCCACTTCAATGGCATTACCCCAGATAGAGTTCCAGAACACACAGTTTTTTATGAGGATGTTTTCAGTCGGATCTTCAGGTGGGTATTTACCTCCGGATTTTATGGCAATGCAATCATCCTTCGTATGTGCAAAAACTCCGTCGACCACAACATTTGTGCAACGGAATATATCCATTCCATCATCCCCGCCACTTTCGCTGACAATCCGTATGCCGTTGATTTCGGCATTATTACAGTGAAAAAGTGCTGTTTGCCATGTTGTACCATTATGGAGAACGATATCATTTATTGCAATGCCCTCACATTCCATTAGATTTATGAGGCGCGTGGGGGATCCTGCCATTGTTCTGGTAAAGCTTCCGTCAAGAATACCTCGACCACAAATCTTTATATTCTTTTTCCCGGTCGCAAAAATACGTCCCTGTACAACTGCACCCCCTTCGATATAGACAGTCTGATTATCTTTTAACTCCAGCTGAACATCCTTGTATAAGTTCCCGCTCTCAAACCAGAATACATCAGGGTCATTTTTTAAAGGGATCTGACGTTCTGGTTTCCCTGAAAATATAAACAAAGGCTGTTGTCTGATTCTTCCGTTTAGTTCCACACTCAGGTTTGCCGGTTCCTTCATTTTGAACATAAAGGAATTATTTCCGGTATATTGTGGTTTGATATTCCAACGCAAGGGACGGACATCAACCCAGCGAACATCGAACATGGTGGTAACTTCAACATCAACATCCCCTGAAAAATCAAAAACAGCATAAGAAGCAATTGGGGTATCGTAAACAGGAATGGATACACCATTTACTTTAACCTGATAATATTTGGCTGATACAAATTCTTCCGGTCCCTGCCAGGTGATGACCTGAGCCTTTGCAAGATTGCATATCAGTATAATGGATATCAATGGCAGTAGTCTCATTTTCCTGCTCACTTAAAAATTCCGTTGTGGAGAAAAGCCCTCAATATTCAGTCTGATCCGGTAAAGATCGTTACGGGCAGTTATGTACAAGGTCTTAAAATCTGAATCACCCCAGCCACAATTAGCCGGTGAGGAAGGAGTTTTTATTGTTCCCAGGTATTTACCCTCCGAAGACAAAATGACAATACCGTGACGGCCTGTACAATATATATTTCCTTTGATATCGGTTTTAATACCATCGAATCCGCTTTCTTTTCCGAGAATCTCATCTTTCGGGTTTGAAACTGTCATCAGGGATTTTGATACGGGATTTCCATTGTCATCCAGTTCGTAACGGTACAGGACTTTTATTTCGTCTGTGTTGTTGATAAACATATCTGCAACATACAGGGTTTTCTGGTCAGGGGAAAGAGTAATTCCATTGGGTCGCCAGAGGCTGGTATCAATTACACTCAGTCCTTCGCCGTTCAATAAATAAACCCCGTTGAAAGGTATCTCTTTATCTGCAGACTTTTCCAGACCATTCAGACCCCAGCAGGGATCGGTAAAATATATACTTCCCTTTGAATTTATTACTAAATCATTAGGACTGTTTAGTCTGAGACCGCGGTATTTATGAGCCAAATCGGTAAGAGTGCCATCACTGTTCTGTATTCTTACGGCCCTGCCCGAGTGTGAGCACATTACAAGACTTCCCTCATTATCATATATTAATCCGTTGGTATTGTCTGAAGGTTCCAGGTATGTAGATAAACCTTTACCCGGCTCCCACTTTATTATTTTATCTGCCGGGATATCGGAGAAGAGAAGGAAACCATCCGCATTCCAGACCGGACCTTCAGTAAACTGAAAAGATGTGTCAATTATTTCCAGTTCAGCATTCTGAGGCACTATTTCATCGATGGAAGCATCCGCTCTCAGTATCTGGGCAGGGCTGGTTAAAGGTTTTGGAGTACAGGCAACCAGTGCCGGCAGGAAGAATAAAAAAAGAATTTTCTGTGTTTTCATTTTTTTAGTTTATGTTTTTGTTCTAACTCCAGATGCAAAATAATTAAATGCTTTTCGTTGTCCATTAAATATTGCTTTGACTATGCTTCCCTCCGATAAATCATTTAAAAGTTATAAGCCTCATAAATGCTCTTTATTTTGAAATTCTCTTTAAAATTTGGTGTTTTACCAGAATATTTAACAGTGTATTTTTTCCCGGGGATCAAATCAAAGTTATTATCGGAAAAGAAACCCTTTGCATCCATGGTAAAAAGACATGCATTCTTTGCCAGTTTTTCAGAGCTGAGGCTTATAGTGTATTCATCTTCTCCCGATTTCGTGATGACAGATTTTATCATGGGATTCTGAAGTTTCAGATCTTTGGTATCCCTGAAATAGAAATGATTTACAGACAAAACCTGATCCCCGGATTTTACTTCCGCTTCAAAAACCAATTGCAAGGGCGAACCCATCGACAATAATTTTTCCTCCGGAACACTAAGGTAAATCAGGCTGGAATTGGCAACGAGCAAGGTATCTGTTTGTTTTTCCCAAAGAATTTGACCGTTAAAATTATAGAGTCTTGCGCTGAGTGTGATTTTTTCTGAAGCCAATCTGTCGTTTGCAATTGTCACTCTGATTTTTTCCTTATCTCTCCAGATTATGGGATAAACTGCCTGAAATGCGTCCTGAACAGAATAGTGAAGGGTCTTCCATCGTCCAAAATAATCAACACTTGACCACGACATGGTTGGCCAGCAATCGTTTATCTGCCAGTAAAGAGATCCCATACAATGCGGCATGTTTCTACGGTGCGATTCGATTGCAAATTTTATTCCATCGGACTGGTTTATCTGGCTTATATAAACAAATGGCACAAATTTTTCAGGCACCTTATAGTATCTGGCCATGTATGATTTAATCATTTCATTACCATTAAATCCCGGAGCAATCCAGGGCATATTGCTGCGCTGGCGGTGCTCCATAACCGGGGATCTGTATTCCATATCACCAAAATCGGCAAAAGCCATTACGGTTGCCAACTCAGGAAACGATTGCAAACCATATTCGCTTACAAAACGGGGCACCTTCTCAGAATAGGCCGCAAAAGGAGCATTTGCAAACCATACAGACCAGTCATGTTCATCTCCGGAAAGGCGGTCTGCGACTTTGTTATCAATTGTCTGAGGCGATGAAGGCCAGTAGGAAACCTCGGGATGGTGTTTTTTAACTGCTCCGGGCAGGATTTTGTAATAAATATCTTCATATACCCTCCATAATTTTGCAGAAACCTCCGGTGTAAACCTGTCTTTCCATTTCCAGCCAAACCATGCGGTAAGGTTTTCATTATTACCGCACCATAATGCCACGGATGGATGATTTCTAAGCCGCTTAACGTTATACTCCGCTTCTTTTCTGATGTTTTCAAGATGCAGTGAATCATCGGGCTGGAGATTGCAAGCAAACATAAAATCGTTCCATGCCAGAATACCATTTTCGTCGAGCAAATTATAAAACTCATCTCCTTCATAAACAGCACCACCCCATACCCTGAGCATATTCATATTGGCTTTAACAGCATCATCAACTACTCTTTTATAATTTTCGAGAGTGTTGCGGGTAAGGAAAATGTCTGAAGGAATATAATTGGCTCCCTTCATAAAAACAGGCACTCCGTTAAGTTTAAATAAAAAACTGTGCCCCACGGAGTCCTTTTCCTGAACGAGTTCCAGATTTCGGACTCCGATCCGATCGGTAATTGATTGAATAGGATTACTGCCTGAAAGCATTTTTACTTCAAGCGTGTAAAGTTTTTGCCCACCCAGACCATTAGTCCACCAGAGTTCGGGTTTATCAATTTTGAACTCTATCTCCTGCAGGCTTTTTCCCGGTTCAACTACAGCTACAGCAGTTGAAATAATCATGGTACTGTCTAGCCAGAGTTCAAAATTTACCCTTGTTTTTTTAATCGCAGAAAGTTCTATCACAGCACAGTAGGAGGCTGAGACAGTATCAATATGAACAGGTTTTATATATAAATCATCCATTTTCAGATTGTTCCAGGCATGAATTTTTATGGGTCGCCAGATTCCGCAGGTCACCAGCCGTGGTCCCCAATCCCATCCATAATGGAATGGTGCTTTGCGTGTAAACACATTGGACCGTTCATTTTCCGGTGCAATCTCGTTGGCTGCCATAATGGTATAAGGCACTTTCCGGAGTTTTTCCATACCTACGTTTACCGCGGAATGAAAGTATATTCTTAAGGTGTTTTTTCCGTTTTTAACGATTGAATTTACAGGGATCATCCAGCCTAAAAACATGTTATCGGCTTTCAGAATCAATGAATCGTTCAAATAGACATCTGCATAGGTATCCAGTCCGAGGAATTCAAGAGAAATATTTGGGAGAGATGCCATTTCGCCCCTGACTTCAAAGGTTGTGAAATACTCCCAGTCTTCCGATTCAACCCATTTTACATCCAGTTCGTTGGTACGGAAAAAAGGATCAGGAATTAGTTTATTATCAATCAAATCAGTATGTACACATCCCGGAACTGTCGCAGGAAGCCATAAGGAATCGCCTGCCTTACGGAATAACCATTCGCTGTTTACCAATTCTTGTTTCACTGTCTGTTCCCTGGAACAGGCTGTAAGAATAACAGTTAGTGCAATCAGAAAGTTGAATAATAATTTCATGCGTGTTATATTAATTGTATTACAATTTTGAATTCCCGATTTTTCAGAAATCTGTTTTTCTAAGTAAAGATGATTCCTTCATCAATTGGGGTTTCCTTTAGTTTATTTAGTTGCATTGTCAGCTTTAATTCTTGCTAATTCAATATTAATCTGACTTACTTTTTTCTCATCCAAGGTATAAAAGAATAATGCAATTACCGCAATAATACTCCAAATTGCAGGCATTAAACTAAAAAGGATCCTCACTCCTCTTTCAGTTTCGGGGGATGCTGTAACATTGGCAACAAATCCGAAATAAGCCAAAAGATAACCGGCTATTGCCCCACCGATAGACCATCCGAATTTTTGAGCAAAATTCGCAGACGAATAAATAAGTCCGGTGGCTCTTCTGCCATTCTTAAGTTCAGAATAATCAGCCGTGTCAGCATACATGCTCCACATCATTGCCATTGCCGGTCCTACAGCAAAATTACATAAAGCCTGAAAAACGAACATCAGTGTAATCTGATCCTTTCCAAGAAAGAAATAGGCAAGACTCAATACCGTTCCCAGGAACATGGATGTTATATAAACTCTTTTTTTACCTATTAATCCTGCAATGGGCTTAAGCATTACAGTACCGGCAATGCTGCAGGCCGTTCCAACAACCATGAAGGTCGATACAAGAGCCTCCGGGCCAATAGAAAAGCCAAACAGACTTGCTGAACCGGTATTATTTACATAATATTTAAAATAATAAATAATGGACCCATTCCGGATTGCAACATAGAGACAGGTCATTACTCCAACAAGAGTCAGCAACATCCACGGCACATTGGTAAACAAATCCCTGAGATCGCTTTTAATAGAATTATTTTCCTCTTTTATGGGTTTCACTCTTTCCTTACAAAGGAAAAAGGTAGTGAGAAACATAATAACTGCAAGTACAGAATAGATACCCATTGCCATTGAAAATCCGAATTGCTCGTCAGGAACTCCTTCGGAACCGGCTTTAAGGAGTCCGAAATAGTTTACAAGTTTCAAGGTAAAAGCCTGAACAATTATGCCACCAGAAAAGGCAAAAATTGACCCGAAGGCTGATAAACTGGTTCTTTCGAGAGAGTTAGATGTTATAACAGCCATCAATGCGCCATAAGGAACATTAATGGTTGAATAAATGAACATCATTGCCGTATAGGTAACATATGCATATACCAGCTTAGCACTTGTGGCAATTTCGGGAGTGTAAAAAGTAAGAAAACCGACTACTCCAAATGGGATTACAGTATAGATGATCCAGGGTCTGAATTTACCGTATTTCGAATTGGTTCTATCTGCAAGAACGCCTACAAGAGGATCATAAAATGTATCGAGTAAGCGAACAATCAGAAACATTGTTCCGGCTGCTGCAGCAGAAATACCAAATACATCGGTATAGAAATATAACAGGAACATAGTAAAAGTCTGGTAAAAAAGATTTGAGGCCAGATCCCCAAAACCATAAGCTGATTTTTCTATGAATGAGATTTTACCGGTTTGTGATTCCATAAAATTTATTTGTATTACAATTTATAAAATTTGATTTACCTGATGTTTCTTTTCTGAATGATTCTCACCGGTCCGATGAGTCCTGACGGTTTCAGAGGTTTTTCCTTATCCAGAAACTGTCCGACAGGAGCCGATGTCCAGATATTTTTTAATTCTCCCGACTCAATAAAGTCGCCAATAATTCTGTTACGGTATATAATAGTAGTCACTACCTCAAGCGTATTCTCCTTCTGAAGCAATTCTGTAACATCAAACCTGGTACCCGGCATCCATGAAATACCTATATATTTGCCATTCAGTGCGATAATTGCCGTGGACTCATACTTACCGATGTCCAGAAATAATGGGTCATCCGATTCAAATATTTCTGCAGGCGTAGAAAAGGAGATCGTATAAGCCGCATTCCCTGAAAAGTATTTCACGGGAAGCTCGTCATATTCGGTAAGCGGTTTTAATGAGCTGAACTTCACAGGAGGAATCTCAGCCTTATACCCCGGAACAAATATTATTTCACCCTCATTAATCGTAATTTCATGAACCTGTTCCTTCCATATTTCTTTAGTGATTTCCTTACCTTTTGATGTGATGAAGGTATAGGTATCATCTGAATCAGCAGAATAAACAAATTCCTTACCCTCACTAAATACAAATGGCACGGGCGTCCAGATTGATGCAGAATCTGGTGAAGGGAATATTTGCTCCTCCCCTGAAAAAACTTTGCTGATGAAATATTCAGGCTTCCGATCTTCAAAAACAAAAAACATTGACTCCCTTGGTTTAAAACTTACAGGAATTCTGACAAGTCCATTTTCGGAGCTAAATACAGCGGGCAAACGGATGCTTCCATCCATGGGATCCCAAATCTGAGGAGTTTTGTTGCCGACACCAAATACACACTCCCTCGAAATTGATTCATCTAACTGATTTACAACAAAATAAATATCATATTTACCATATTTCTTATGGATATAAATCAGTTTTTGATAGTCCTCCGTACCGGTAAAAAATTCAGGTTCTATCGCGCTCATGTCCAATACTTCCAAAATACCAAGACCGGCATAGACCTTTCCTTTTCCCGAGGTATTTTCAAGGATTGATTTTCCGTCAATATCTCCCCATAAATTATCTGCAATTTCATTGAATCCTGTCATATTTTTATTCAAATCAAGCAACGAATATGGCTTAACCGGTTTTGGGCCAAATACAATTGCACCCTTTTTAACCAATTCAGCAATTATCTGAAGCGTTTCAAATTCCATGGCATCCGCAACAGGCAGAATCAATAGTCCGTATTCCATTCCGTTTTTCAAAACAATCTTTCCATCCTTTACCATTACATCGTTTTTGAGCATATCAGCATTACACGCCATGGCTCTGTAACCGAACGGAAGCTCATTCACAACAGGGTTATCAAGGTATTGCGGAAGCTGGTCGCCAACATAATACAGAATGTTTGACGCAATGGTTCCCTTCTGAAGAATATTCTGAACCCGGGTCTGATAGTTCAGCCATTCCGAAGCATGTTGCCAGTACGCATTATTCCGGTTAAAATGAGCAGAGAAGGGTCCAAGAGTCATCCCCGGTTTATTGTCGGATGGCTGATGGACATAGCTATGCAGGATCATCTGGTTAATACCGGAGCAGAAGGCCCTGTCACCAAAGGATTTCAGATCCTGAAAAGATTCACTGTAATGAGCCATTCCGGTATATGCCTCTGAACCTACAACGGGTATGTTATATCCTGCTGCAGCAAAAACCGGGAAGCTTTCAAATGGTTTCGAGGGAGTGTATTCAACATATGTATTACTATTATGGCCTGCCCAGAATTCAAACATGGGTAAATCTACATAGCTGTTTGTTCTTATAATTTCGAGGGGAGGGTAATTTGCATCCCCATATATAATTTCCGCATGCATTTCAATACCTCCCGTGTGACACAAATCGCGGAAATGCCTGTAATAATTATTTTCAACCAAATCGGCAATTGTTTTCCTGAAATCATACAAAAACGCATCCGTCATATCAGCACTGCCAACCGTTTCGCCACAGAGAGCCGGAATCCAGTTAATAATACTGTATCCTCTGTTCTTTTCAAATTCCGAAGGGAAATTCCCGGTCCAGTTCTGGTAGCCGCATTCCCAGCTGTCAATTAGAATGAACTTAAAAGTATTTCCGGCAAATTGCCCGGCATTATCAATAAGTTTCTGAGGGAAATTTATAAAATGGACATTCAGCGCGGCAGTATCCATTTTATCACACTCAAGACCGGTTCCTTCTGCCGTAGCCGGGCCATTGGTTGCGCCGGTGGTTGTATAGCCAAATCTCAGGATGCACCAGTTTCCTTCAGGTGCAATCCATTGCAGGTTCCCGTTTTCATCCATTTTATCTGTCAGATTGACAATTTCATTTCGGGGGATCGCGAGCGAAGTAACGGGAGATTGTGATGATTCAAAATTATTCCGGTCCGAAGCTTTTACTGAAGCAACTTTTTCAAGAAGGTTGGGAATTGTTGAATAGAAAGCAGGTTTTTCTCCCTGCAGCAGCAATTCGACCTCGCTGATTGTGAATTCGAGGTATGAATCGATATTTGATATATCCATAATCTCCAGCTGAAAAACCTTCGCTGCCGTAAAGGGAAAATCAATTGTAACCGATTGATTTAGACCCCTAATTTCAAATTCAGATATTTTTTCGAAATTTTTCCCATCCTGAGAAGCAGTTAAACGATATGCTGATATAAAATTTCTGGTATCGTTCCACGTAAACCTTTTCCGGGGATGGATAACAATTTGCGATGCCTTAAATTCATTTTCAAATGTAAATGAAATCCTGTCGCCCTTTTTGATACGAACTGCACTGGAGGGGTCACCATCATAAAGGGACACTGTTTCATCGGTTGAATTAATCCGGCAAATGGGTTTAGCCATTTGAAAGGAACTGGCTGATTGTTCAGATTTATATGCAACCACCGCAACATCCCTGTAAAAATCTTTTTCAGAATGCGGTTTCGGGAGTTGAATTGCACTATCGTCAGCACCGCTGACATACGTTTTTGACCATACAAACTGCTTCATCGACAATTCGGGTGTAATCCATGGGCCTCCGCTGGTGCTCCATCCGTCGCTGTTGTGCGCTCCAAGTGTAATACCAAGACGATTTGCTTCTTTCAAAGCCCACAAAAACATTTCATGCCATTCGGGTGAATCGAATTTAACTTGCGTTACACCAAAGTCCTTACCATTAAACAAACCCACATTCAGAATTGTAGCCTGAACAATTCCCTGCTGATTCATGGCTTCCAGATCCTTTGTGATGCCATCCTTTGTTATAGCACCATCCAACCAATGCCACCAGGTATGAACTCCTGTGCCGGAGGGTGATTTTCTAAAATCTTCGGAGCTTAATTTGTAAGTTGGATTCTTATCTGCACAACCATTGAGG
>CAYOLQ010000119.1:8862-10797 GCA_964404825.1 uncultured Chitinophaga sp. | reverse complement strand
GGGACTTTATTCATATTTTAATAATTAAGGCTACCTATATTTTGTCCCTACGGGAAAGGCTTCAGACAGCCTTTTAATCGAACTCCAAATAAATCAATTTTCCAACTTTGTAAAAACACAATTATATACGGTGAAAAATGATTATGGTTGGATAATTTTTGATAAAAAATCCTGTAACACTTTTACCATGGGATCTTTTTTCAACGAATTTTACGGTGCTAATTCGTAAAACTCTTGTAATTTCATGGTTTCAAAATTATGCTTACGTGAAGAAACTCCATCTGGTATCTTTTAATAATCCCTGCCCTCCTGATTATGGCGGGGTAATTGATGTGTATTATAAGATTATTGCACTAAGGGAAGCCGGTGTATCTGTCATTCTTCACGTGTTTGAATACAACAGACCCTCGTCTCCTGAATTGGAAAAGCTTTGTGAAAAAGTGTATTATTACAAACGCAGCACTGGAATTACTTCCCAGATTTCCCTATTACCGTTTATTGTTTATTCGCGAAAATCGAAAGATTTACTAATAAATCTTTCTGCTGATGAGTACCCGGTGCTGTTTGAGGGCGTTCACTCGTGTTTCTATCTGGATCATCCCCTAATGAAGAATAAAAAAAAGCTTGTCAGGACCCACAATATTGAGCATCAGTATTATTCTTTCCTTGCCGGGTCAACCCTGAATCCACTTAATCGCCTGTACTACCGTATTGAAAGCCTGCGACTCAAAAGATTTGAAAAGAGACTTGGTTTTGCTGATCATATTCTTGCGATATCGGAATCCGATGCTGAATATTTCAGAGGGATATACGGTAAAACAACTTTGGTCAGTGCATTTCATCCGAATACAACAATCAGCTCTTCAGAAGGCAAAGGGAAATACATTCTCATGCATGGAAATCTGGATGTTGAAGAAAATGAAACTGCAATTCTCCATTGCATGCGGAATATTTTTAACCGTATTGATTTTCCGGTGGTAATTGCCGGTAAGAATCCGACAGAAAGGCTTAAGTCAGAAATCTCCAACTATAAAACCATCATACTATCCGGTAATCCTGATGAAGCTGAGATGACGCGATTACAGCATGATGCGCATATTCATGTTTGCTATACCTTTCAGCCAAGCGGACTGAAACTGAAATTACTAAATGCTTTATACAAAGGCAGGTTTGTTGTTGCAAATCCTTTAATGACAAAAGGTACCGGTCTCGAAGGTCTGGTTGAAACCGGCAAAAACGATGGAGAATTGGTTGAAATTATTAAACGCCTCATACCGCTCCGTTTTGAATACTCCATAAAAGCAAAAAGAGAAACTGAGCTGAAATTTTTCGGTAATGACGTAAATGCAGCAAAAATCGTCAAATTGCTATAGTTACAAAAAGGACGGCAAGGAGTATTTAAAATTAATTAATCCTTATCGGGATTTTCCCGAATCAGAACTCCGAACAGAAATACAATAACTGCCGATGCTGCCATTATTACCAGAACCGAACCGAACATTTTTCTGAGAAGGTTATCCAGGATTATTATGTCCCATATGCCCAGTATTGCAATAACTGCAAAGATTAATACCAAAGCCGTAAAAAAGTAAGCGATAGTTTTTTTAATTGATTTCATTGTTTCAAAGTTAGGTAGTAATAATACCGAGGGGTATAAAAGTGCAATTATAAAGTAAAATAAATCAAAATATTTGGGGTTTCAAATTTTCTTTAATGCCTGGTAGTAGTTCCAATGTTGGCAATTATCGGATTTATTTTGTTATTTTTTGATATAAACGCTAATAGCACAAGCAAAGCAAGTATCAATCAGGCTTAGGTTATAATTACACAATAAATAATATTGAGCGAAATCATTCTAACCATAAACAATTAAAGAATCAGCTATATGATATGGAGAAGCAGAAACAACAGAATCATCATACTTTCTTGTAAAAT
>CAYOLQ010000119.1:0-8852 GCA_964404825.1 uncultured Chitinophaga sp. | reverse complement strand
TTAAAATCTCTGTTGGAACTTTACACGCAACCAATTTGCAGGTGGGTATTGCAAAATTTGTGAAAATTCCAGGTTCCAATCAATTCGTGTAAATCATTGTCTTTCTCGCATGATCCTATGAGAAAGATGCCTGAGATAAATCCGATAATTATCAATTTATTTGCCTTCATATTTCCTTATTTGCATAATTAAGATTCACAGAGCTTTATATACCTGACCCAAAAACAGGCTCATCGAAGATTTTTGAAGTCAGATATTCAGACCCTTCTTACCGAGGGTTTTGATGATGGTAAACCTTTAAGTAATCATATCATAAAGTTATCACTAATTACCAATATAGTCTTTATACCTTATTGGGATGGCCATCCCCCGCCCTTCCACCCTTTAATGTCAGTTTAAAGCAAAAATCAGCTTCCAAAACTGACAATTATGATTTTTCCTACTAAATCATAATCAAAAGTTTAAGCGAATAAATGATGATTGTTATTAAATGAACAATGTCTTTAAATAATTAAAAAGTGTAATGCACTCCTGTCATTTCTTCTGATAATAACCAAAGTCTGTTTGCAATCTCTTTGTCTTTTGTAGCTTCGTCCGAATCTACAATTACAGGATATCCCCGCATTTCCTGAAAACCATCTGGCCCGATATATTCACCTCCTTTTAAATCTTTTTGCAAGACAGCATATAAAACTGGAAGAACTCCTTTCTTCGGACTTTGTAAAAATAAACTCCCAAAAGGTCTGATTAAAGCCGGAAAATATCTGTCCAGATTCGTTTTAGTTAATCCCGGATGTGCTGCTAAGGAAATAGTTCGGCTACCATTTGAGGACAATCGTCTGTTTAGCTCATAGGCGAATACCAAACAGGCTCTTTTACTTTGACCATATGCTTTCTTTTTATTGTATCCATTTTTAAAATGCAAGTCGCTAAAATTAATCAGGAGTATTTAGTATCAATGGCATTAATAAGCCCGTGAGTGCAAAATGGCCGATGAAGTTTGTGGCAAGCTGATTTTCAAAACCATCTTCGGTTTCTATATATGGAGACATCATAATGCCCGCATTGTTAATAAGAAGGTCTAATCTGTCAAAGTGCTTCTGATAATTTTCCGCAAATTTCCTCACGTCATTTAAGCTACTTAAATCCACTTTCATTGCTGTTACCTTAGCATTGCTAAAGTTATTCAATATATCTTTTTTGGCTTTCTCCGCTGCATCTAATCTTCTGCAAGCTAATATCACTGTCATATCTTTTCCTGCCAGCTCCAGAGCTGCATCAAAGCCAATGCCACTGTTTGATCCTGTGATTATTGCAACTTTACCCCGGAGAGAAGGAAATTGTGATATATTCCATTTGTTCATTTTACGCTTGTCGAATTTTCGCAATCATTATTTTTCATACTTTATATTGAATTGTCGGATGTTGTAGAAATCCAATGCTACTTTCAACCGCCAGAATAGAGTATAGTGCATGCAGAATCTATATACTTACACTAATTTATGATGATATATTTATCATGCATGTCATTAGATATTAAGTATATATTTTACACTTTTTTGAGTAAAAGTTCTTGGAGTGGGTAACATCGGCCTTACGAATATCGCTTTATCCTCTACTTTATATGTGCTATTGTAATATGGGAATATTATTCTATAAAAGGGCTCAGAACCAATTTCGATTAGCTTATCTTTTGATACATTTAAAACCAAATCCGTAGAATAATACGAGTCCCGATTAGAAAATAAGAACTCATTATAGGTATCCACGTCAAATTTTGCCAAAGCTACCAGGTCAGACAAATTCAATTCAACTTTTTTCCCGTTTTTTGATAAAAAAGTTATCGAATGTGTTTTATTTATTTGGATATCCTTTCGGAACTCTGAATTGGGTGCATGTAATAGAAATTTTATATAATAGCTTGTATCAATTATACTTATAACCTTTCCAAAAGTGACTCCTAAATCTAATTCTATAAAATCATTTGAATAACCATAAACAAATTTTGTTTCCGATTCAAAAACCTTATTGTTATTTTCAGCTAACTGTGAAAAACAATTGCATAAATTCATTAAAAAAAGACACACAGATATAAAAATCAATTTTTTCATATTTAATTATAATTTAAAGTTTTTGATTACTAAGAATCTGCTCCGATTCAGGTGTAGCCTTCCCTAAAATCAGCGTCAAAAAAGTTATTGCTACTCCGAATAAAATCCACCAGGTCATAATTTTATTTTTTTATAGATAATATTTGTTTAAGCGGTCTTTTCACCTGCAACTAATGTACTTATAAGTCTATTTTTCATGGCAATATGCCAATACAAGCAGATTAGGTCTGAATTAATCTCCTTTATATCAAATATATTAAATTAATCAAAACTGGAAATAGCTGTTTTCATTTATTTATAATATAAATTTGATTCTTCACTTTAAAACACCTTGCTCATGAAAAATTTCTTACTAGTATTCATATTTGTATGCACAGAGTTATTTTCAATTGCACAGGAGAACCGTGAGATTATTGATATGAACGGAACCTGGGAATTTGAACAAACACCGGATGCTTTTCCTCCAAAGAAATTTACACGTAAAATTCCTGTTCCCGGATTGGTACATCTGGCAGAACCCAGGATTGAAGACTACAATACGTTTTTTCAACGTGCCGATAAAGTTGTGGCGAAGGATCAGCATAACCTTTATGATATAGATTATACACCACGGTATAGCTGGTATAAAAAAACTGTTTTTATCCCTGAAAAAATGAAAGGCAAAGAAGGGGTGATTACCATTAAAAAAAGTCAGTTTGTTACCCAGGTATACATCAATGGTAAGGATATGGGAACATCAATGGCTTGTTTTACCCCGATTGAATTTCCCATAACAAATGCATTAAAATTTGGCCAGCAGAATGAAGTGCTTATTAAAGTTGGTGACCGTACATGGCTTCCGGGTCAGGCAGCCGGCGGAACCGACAAAGAAAAGGAGCATTATCTTCCCGGTATTTGGGACGATGTATTGATTTCATTTACCGGTGAATACAGGATTAACCGTTTGTTGGCTTTACCTTCTGTTGCTGACAAAAAAGTTACAGTAAAAACACAAATCCGAAATTTCAAACCGGCCCAGATTTTTTACGGAGATGCCATGAGTGATTCGGTTACACTTACTATTTCGATCGTTGAAAAACTATCAGGTAAAGTTATCGCCAATAAAAGTGAAAAGGTTTTAACCAAGAGGGATAATATTTCAGAGGCAATTACGAATATTTCACTTCCCGGTTTTACCGTATGGTCTCCTGACCAGCCTTTTCTGTATGAAGTAATAGCTGAAATTAGCACTGATAATACTAGTTCAGACAAAACAGCTAAGTATTTTGGGATGCGCGACTTTACCAAAAAAGGGAAATATTTTTACCTCAATGGTGAGAAAATTATCCTCAGGGGTACCAATGTAACCCTTCACCGCTTTTTTGAAGACCCTGATTGCGGGAACCTGGCCTGGGATAAAGAATGGGTAAGAAAATTTTTGATAGATTATCCTCAACAGTTAAACTGGAATGCAATGCGGATTTGCGTAGGTCTGGTACCGGATTTTTGGTATGATATTGCTGACGAATACGGACTCTTGCTGCAAAACGAATGGATGTACTGGCAAAATCATGGCTGGAATGATCAAATCCGCCAGGAATATACCGATTGGGTCTGGTCGGATGGAAATCATCCCAGTATTGTCATCTGGGATGCCATAAATGAAAACTGGGATGATTACATTGGAAATATTCTGATCCCGGAATTAAAAGAACTCGACGGTACCAGGATATGGGACACCGGGTATATGACTTCTGATGAAATGACATCGGATGAAATGGATGAACCTCATCCGTATCAGGGTGTTATTGCGTGGTTGCAGCCGGGCGCCAACAGGGATGTTTATCCATTGGGGAGTCTGGATTTCAAACCTGCATCTCTTCTGAAAATCCAGGAAGCATCGTCGGCACAACTTGTGAACGAATATGGCTGGATATGGTTATGGCGCAACGGTTCACCCAGTAAATTAACAGTTGAGACTTACAACTATTATCTGGGAAGTAACTCTACTCCTGAACAAAATTGGGAGTTTCAGTCATACTGGATGCAACTAGAAACAGAATGGCTCAGAAGTGAACCAGCCATTGCCGGAGTGCTGGCATTTTGCTACTTAACAAATAATTATGGGTACACGGGGGATTGGTTTAAAGGCAATATTAAAGATTTGGAGCCTACAATTACGCTTGACTGGCTAAAACATGCATTTGCACCTGCAGCTACTTTTATTAATTTAACAGATGAACGATATATAAAGATAAAGCAGCCACATGAACCAGACTCAAATTTACTTTTCAATCTGGCAGGTATTAATAACCTTACTATTCCGGTAAATGGTACAGTTGAAATAAAATTGCTTGACAATAGCGGAAACAGTTCGGTGAACCAGAAAATGGATGTCAGCCTGCAATCTTTTCAGCGAACAGATATTCCTGTTTCAATTATTCTACCCAAAACAACTGGTGGGTATGTCCTTGTTGCTGAATTTACTCCATTGAACGGAGAAAAATCAATTAGCCGAAGATTTATAAGGATAGGAGAAACGGAAAGTTATTCTTATTATAAAATTAATCCTTAGTGAAAAATCCCTTATGGCTCCCCGACTTTTTCCACCACGGTTGCTTCTTTGACCAAATCTTTTATTGATACAGTTTTCTTACGGAAGAGTATCAGATAAACTGAAATGATAATAAGCAAGGTAGCAAACAGCATTTCCATTGTTAAGGCTTCACCGCCAAATGCCCATCCTACAATTACAGCAATAACAGGATTGATAAATGTGTGTGTGGAAATTCGTGTTGCACTTGTGATGGTCAATAGCCATGTATACGCAGAGAAAGTGATAACAGAGCCAAACAGAATGAGGTACGTCAATCCTAACCAGGATCGCATTACGACCTGCGAAAATGCAAAATCAGTCCACTCGCCCGAAATGAAACTTGCTAAAATTAACAGCACACCACCGGATAAAAGTTGCAAACCACCTGAAATCAAAGGAGAGCGTGGTAATTGGGCAACACGTGTGTAAATTGCTCCACTTGCCCATGCACCGGCACCAAGGAGAATTCCGAATGAGCCGAGCAGGTTGGCGCTTTTAAAGTCGAACCCTTGTGGCATTACAAGGACGGCAATACCGCTTACGCCAAAGAGCAACCCGAGAAAGGTACGTTTCCCTACCATGCCCTCCTTTGTGAACATCGGCTCAAACAGAGCGATGAAAATCGGCTCAGAAGCGACAAGCAACGCTGTAACCCCTGATGGTACAGATTTTTGTGCCCAGGCTATCACACCATGGCCAATCAGAAAAAAGAGAAATCCAATCAATACCAACGACGGAAGTTCCTTACGTACAACATTCGCATCACCGCGTAATCGTCCCCATGAGTAAAGAATAGCGCCAGCAACTAGGGAACGTATACCCATCATCATTAAAGGCGGAATCGTTTCTATTGCAAACTTAATTGCAAGGTAGGTGGTACCCCAGACAAAATAAATTGCGATAAACGCCGCAAGAATTTTTAGTTTGTTATGTTGCGGGCCGGTCATAAGGCAGTCAAAGATGTGTATTTACGTTACTTCAAACTTTTTGCACATCTGAAACCTACAGCAAAATCAAGCCAGCTTGCAGATAATCCGTTTCTATAATAATTCTGAACACACATACTTCCGGAATGCCAGCTTCCGCCCCGGATAACTTTAAACCTTCCTATTTCCGGACCTTTAGGGTTTTCATAAGGTGATACGCCATAATAATCACCGCTGTAATTGTCCGAAACCCATTCCCACACATTTCCTGCCATATCATATAAACCATAATTATTGGGTTGGAAAGAACCTGGCTTAATAATTCCCTTAAACTTATTTCCATAATTTACCAGCGTGGAATCCAACTTGTCACCATGAGGATAATTATTATCCATTAATCCACCTCTTGCAGCGTATTCCCATTCTGCTTCAGTGGGCAAGCGTTTATTTGCCCAATCAGCATATTTTACAGCGTCAAAAAATGAAATACCCACGACAGGATGATCAGGAAAATCGATTCCACACCTGAATTCCTTTATGTTCCAAAATATGGGTAAAGAGTAATTGGTTGCTATACAGAATTCATAATACTCTCTGTTGGTAACTTCATATTTATCCAGATAAAAAGAATCTATTAATACCTTGTGTTCCGGCTGCCAATCCGATGGATAGGAAGAATTCTTTCCCATGTTAAATTCTCCTTTTGGTATCAATGCCATATTTTCTAGGGTATCAGCCTGACCAAAAATTGTAATTGAAACCAAAAATGATAAACTAATAAAAATCGTTTTCATACTAATATTATGTTGAAGTGACTAATTGCAAATCAACGCTCAGAACGATGCTGACTCATAAATACATCTTCGGCAGCACATGCAATAATTCGTAAATGCTGTTAAAACTTAAATTTTTCTCTGAATGCTTAATTATCCAATTAATTTTATTGTCATTTAACTCAACACTAATCAGGAGTCGTTCTCTGTCGTCTTCAGACACTTCATATCCCGACCTCTGCAGGGCCTGTTTTGTCCAGTAATAAATCTCAGGAATTGCGCAATTCAAACTAAGTTTTTTGTTGTACAGTTTTCGCAAATCAAAATCTCCGGTCATTGGGTTTAATACAATCTTATCCGACTCAAAAATGCCTGCGATGGTTTTATTTAGGATAAGATCTTCAGGAGAACCGGCGTGGATGGTTTGGTTGTCAATCAGCCAGACCGTGTCGCTGAACCGAATTGCTATATTCAAATCATGAGTGCTGTAGATAACTGTTTTTCCATTACGCGTTAGTTCATACAGCAGGCTGATAAGGTCATATTTAGAGGGAAGATCGAGAAATGCAGTTGGTTCGTCCAAAACTATCAGTGGTGTATTCTGGGCAAGAGTTCTGGCAATCATTGCTTTTTGCTTCTCCCCGTCACTGATTTCAATGAGTTTTCTGCCGGCCAGGTGGGTGACACCTGTTTTTTCCATTGCATCGTCGATCAGTTCAATATCGGAAGCCAAAAGGCGGCCAATCCAGTTGGTGTAAGGAAATCTCCCCATACTTACCAACTCCCTTACGGTCATGGTTTCGGAAAACTCAATCCCTGAAGCCACATACGCCAGAAGCCTTGAAAAATCTGCTGTCTCAATATCCTGAATGTTCTCATTATTCAGAAGGATTGTTCCTTTCAGAAGCTTTTGTAAGCGTACAATCGTTCGCAGAAGTGTACTCTTGCCGGATCCGTTCCGGCCAATCAGTCCTGTTAATTCTCCTGTCTTAATATCAAGATTCAGACTTTCAAGAAGGAGCATTTCCTTGTTCTTCTTCTGAAAACCTATTGAAGCGTCGTTAAGACTGAGTATGTTTGCAGTTTGAGACATATCAGGCAGCGATTAGTTTTTGCTTTCTGAAAATTACCCAGATTACAATGGGAATCCCTAAAAGAGAAGTAACCGCATTTATCGGAAGGATGGACTCCGACCCGGGAAGCTGAGAAATAATATCACTTAGGAGCATTATGGAAGCACCTGCGAAAACCGATGAAAGTAATAAAATACCCTGCCGCGAAGTCTGAAATATCATTCTGCAGATATGTGGAACTGCAATGCCAATGAATCCGATTGGCCCGCAAAAAGCAGTTACAGAGCCGGTAAGCAAACTGGTGCTGATAAAAACAAGAGTACGGTGTTTAATAATATTCACACCAAGAGTCTTTGCGTGACTTTCACCCAACAGTACCGCGTTAGACGGTTTAACAACAAGAACTGCAATAACCAGACCCGGAATAATGCCAGCCAGAATAACCGGAATTTGTTCCCTGTTGACGTTACTAACGCTCCCCATTGTCCATATAACAAATGCCTTTAAAGCCGACTCCCCCGAAAAATATTGAAGAATGCTGATTATGGCCGAAATGCCGCTTGCAAACATAATTCCCAGAATAAGAAGGGTCATAATATCCCTTACCCGTAAGGAAACCATGAGAATCATCACCAGTACAAGCGCAGAACCCAGCCAGGCTGCTGAGATAAGAAGCCAGCTGCCGGAAATAAAAAATACATTTGAAGCGAAATATCCGCTAAAGCCAAGTACAACAAGGGCCACGCCCAGACTGGCGCCGGAGCTTATACCCAGAACATACGGACCGGCTAATGGATTCCGGAAAACAGTCTGCATCTGCAGTCCGCTTACCGATAGCGCCACGCCAACAAGTACTGCTGTAATAGCCCGTGGAAGCCGGAAAATGTGAATGGTAAACCATTCGGTTGATTGTTGATCTGAGGTGAATAACAGATCAATTACTCTGGAAAAAGAAAGGTTGGCAGAACCCATGGACAGGTCGACCCAGAACAATATAAAAGCAAGCAGTATCAGGATGATAATCCGGAGAAGATCACTGTTTCTTTTGGCGGGTTTTTGCACCGGATAAACAATTAATCCAGTTCATCCATTACTTCAACCAATTTTACCATGTCTTCCTGAATTTTACGATAGTACTGTTTTTGCTCAACAGGACTCTCAAAAGCAGAAGGATGGTTGATACGATGGAGGATGTCATTCCGCATCTTTACAATGTTCCGGATTGCCTCATCAAGTTTTTTCTCGTCCAGTTCTGGATGAAAATGCTTGTATGCAAATGTTTCGGTTAGTAATTCGTACGAAAGGTAATTAAGGTCCTTTTTTAAATTTCTGATACTGGCCATTTTAATTGTATTTGTTATTTTTCTCAAAAATACGAATAATCGATTCTACTT
>CAYOLQ010000118.1:0-10798 GCA_964404825.1 uncultured Chitinophaga sp. | reverse complement strand
TACAGCAGCACTCGAAAGATTTATAAACTTACAATCAGGTTGGAATTTATTAATTGCTTCAAGAATTTTAAAAACGTTTACGGTGTTCAAATAGTAATCTCTTAATGGATTATTAATTGATTCGGGAACACTTGCAGCACCAGAGCAATTAATACACATATCAAATTTGCGTGCCTGAAAAACCCTAGAAAAATCAGAATTCGAAGCATCAATGAGGAAATACTTATCCGGACTGACATATTCGACAATTACATCTGCACCCCAAACGTCATGCTTTTTAGCCAGAAAGTGGTTGCAAAGATGCTGGCCAATAAACCCTTTAGATCCAATTATGATTATTTTCATGCTGCTAAGTTATAATTTTGCATGAATTCTAAAACAGAGAAAAATCTATCAGAATAAACCATGATTTTTTTAATTGCTCCTGTTTTCTAATAGAATAAAATTAAAAAATGCCTCACAAATATCTTCATATGAAAACTTTTTTATACTCTCTATTGCATTGTTCCCAAGTGTTTCACGAAGTATTTCATCGTGCATTAGAAGTGTAAGTTTTGATTCAAACATTTTATTATCAAAAAGGGGAATCAGGAATCCATTATAACCGTCAATAACCATTTCCGATGGACCGGCTACACAATCATAAGCTACTACCGGCAGGCCCGCTGCCATTGCTTCACCAATTACATTTGGAAATCCTTCGGAGCTTGAGGTAAATGCAAAGATCGAACTTGTACCGTATATTGATACAATATTACCTTGTTTTCCTGTAAATACTACTCTTTGCTCAATCCTGAGCTCTTTTGTAAGTAATTGCAAGCGCTCCATATTATGTTGTTTAAGATGATCATAACCAACAATAATAAGTCTCCATTCGGGGGTGCTTACTTTAGCAAACATTTCAATTAGTTTGTCCTGGTGCTTGCTTTTTATTAAGCGGCCAACCATTAGAATATTTTTTTCTCTTTTCGCAAAATCTGTTATAATACTTGCCTTTTTAATGGGATTCCCAATTACAGCGATATTGTTGTGTTTGTTTTTTGTAAGATATATTTCTTTTGCTTTTTCTGTCTGAAGAATCAGACCTGTTGCTTTTGGATAGAGCCAATGGCGTAAATTATCATTTAGCCAGCCAAGACTTTTATCAGGCTGACTACGGTCGGAAATAAAAACAGGATATTTTAGCCCGAATACTGAAAGTAAAATAAAATTATTCCAATATTCTCCAAAACTTAATAAACTATCAGGACTAATTTTTTTGATAGTACGTCTCAAAAACAAAAGTGTCCTGATAGTTGAAATCAGTCTCCACTTGTTTCTGAATTTAAAGGAAGGCAAATAAATCTCTATATTTTCTGGTAAGGGATAGAAAATCTCTCGTGTAACTCCATATAGTATCAAATGGATTTTCACTTGCTTTTTGGATGCGAAAAACCAAATCAACTCTGACATTACCCGTTCCATCCCACCAGCCTGGAGTGAATGGATTGCCAAACAGAGTATTTTATCTCTTGAATCTTTATTATTAATCTGGATTTGTCCTGCAGATGCCAAAATGGTATGTATTGTCTTTTTGTGTATTATCAGATAGATTCTGGAGAAATATTTAAATTATTGTAGAGAGGTCAATTTTTTCTCCAAATATCAGATCATATTCATAAGGAAGCATCTGGTCGAATCCTCCGCCATGGCATTGTGTAATTTCCCCAAAATACAATACCCCATCAAGATCATAAAAATCAACTCTTACATATTTATATAATTTAGCAACAACTGAACCGAATTCAATCATTTTTGGCAGCGTAAGGGGAGGTTGAATATCCGCTCCTCTTAGTTTTGATAGATCCTTACCTTTTCTTGCCCAGGTAAAATACATCGGTTTCCAATCCGGGTCGTAGATATTACGCTTGTTTGTACCTTCCCTGTCAACCGATACATAAATAAACTCCAGATTTCCTTCAATAAAGTTTAATTTGTAATCGTTTGGTACATGGCCGTCTTTGCCAATAAGCATTTTCTCTGCAATAATGCAGGGTTTGATGTTTTTGTACTGCCATTCCCTTTCAATATAATAGTAGTTGTTTTGTAACCACCGCCGATAGTCCATTCTGAGTTTTACCCAGTCAACTTTGCTTTTGTCGTGCACAATAATTGAATTTCCAAAGCCGTGATTTGTTTTGATCACAAAGGGAAAGTCAGGCAGGTTTTCCGGAACCAGATCCCTGTAATCGTTTGCGTGAAATACAAGGGGGATCAGGTATTCTTCCCCAAAAGTACTACGTATGTATTCCCGTGCTGCATATTTATCGGCATTTATGGTATGAAAATCCTTACGATCGTGAATTTTCAGCCATTGCAGTTTTTCATTAAGGGTTTTGGGATTTTTCAGATTAAGCTCATAGTCCTGAAATTTCCGGAAGGTTCGTTTCAGGTATTGCTCATCAGTAAATCTTTTATTGGTAATAAACAGCCTGATGTTTTTTATCAGCATCAGAACAGGGAATAGCAATGGATGATACTTTAATCTGTCAGAAATTCTTGCTTTACTTTTCATTTTCAGGTCCAGATAATTTCTTTAAATTTATATTGTTTGCTCCATTCCTGGGATTTGTTTTTTGAAACCACAACCCCCTGACCGGTCAGAAGCAAAATAGGCAAGTCGGAAATACTGTCGGAAAAAGAAATACAATCGTTGAAGTTTATATTTTGTCCGGCAAAGTAAGCATTAATCCGGTTGACCTTTTCCTGGTCATAACAATCCTTCCCAGCGATAGTTCCCAAACAGATTTTTCCGGTGTGATTAAATGCGATTTCAGTTGCAATGACGTGTTTAATATTTTGATCTTCAGCGAAATACTTTAGATAAATGGAATAGCCTGCAGAAACAATGCATATAGCATAACCCTGCCCTGCAAGTCTTTTCATTTCTTCTATTACTGGTAAAATCAGGGATGGTTTTATGCGATCCCGGTAAAATGAAAAAGCCAGTTTATCAAGCTGTTCATTGGTGAACCCTTTTAATTGAAGGAGTTTGATTTTTTTCGAAAGTGCTGACCCGGGAAAGAATTTATTGAATACTGCAATGATTCTCAATCTGACTAGTCCTTTCAGGAATAGATTAAGAAACCGCATAATTAATTTGTCATACTTGTTCCTGACATAGTCAACGTAGGCATCCGCTGTCTGAAAACTAACCAGAGTATCACAGAAGTCGAAAAGAGCAAGTTTCATTTTACTTTTTAAAGAACTTCCTGATCACATTTTCAACCCTTTTCATTTGTTCTCTGGTTCCCACTGTTATTCTGAAACAATCGAGTAAAAGTTTGCTATGGGAGAAGTCCCTGACGAAAATATCACTTTTTTCAAGGTATGCAATCAATTCTTTTTTGTCACTTTGCTCAAGGACTCTGATAAGCAGAAAATTTCCATTTGCATTGAAAACACGTAAGGAAGGGTTCATTGACTTGATGAAATTCACAAACTGCTCTTTGGCAAGATTAACTTCTTTAACATATTTTTTCATGTAATCAATGTCATTCAGCGCAGCTATTGCAGCTTCCTGAGCGAAAAGAGTGAAATTCTTGGGATTTCTGACTTTCGAAATGGTAATAATGTTTTCTCCACTTGCCAGTAAATATCCGATTCTGAAAGATGCGAGAGCGAAAGCCTTTGACATTGTTCTTGATATTAAAAGATTTTCGTATTTAAAGATGAGGTCCCGGGCGGTCACTCCGGTAAATTCAAAATACGCTTCATCAATCAGAAATAAAGTTTCCGTGTAACAGGACAGTAATTTTTCAATAAATTCCAGTGAAACAAGGTTACCTGTCGGATTATTCGGATTACAGATATATACCAGTGAAGGATTAGTTTTATGAATATCATCTTCAAAAACCTCTTCGGAGAGATTAAATCCATTTGAAAACTCGCTGTAATATACTTTTCCTCCCTGCGCTTCACAGGTAAGCCTGAAATTGTCGTATGTAGGTCCCAGGATCAGTACCGGATCGCCAACGCTGATGAAAACCCTGGCAATATATTCATGAAGAACATCAGAACTTGCAAAGTACTGAAGGTTTTCTGTTGGGACTTCTGCATATTTTGCAAATAATGTATGCAATTCTTTGTTATAAGAACTGGGATAAAGGTTGTAGTCGGGATTCTGAGAGACAATTTCAGCCAGACGTTTTTGTACCAAAGGGCTTGGGGGGATGGTAGCCTCGTTCCAGTCCAGTTTTAAAATTTTATGACGTTCTTCAAAAGGTACATCCCATATTTTGTGTGATGCCAGTTTATAAGGGGCAAGGTTCCGTAAGTATTTATTAACGTATCGCATTATTGATTGGTATTTTGGTATATTTCTCCAAGCTTATCAGTTGTAATAAATTCAACATCGGGCCAGGTTTTAAGAATAGTGCTAAGCAAAATGGAAAACTGTTCAAGATTTTTCCTTCGGTTTTCTTCATTGAGTGAACCAATGAAATTTATTCTGTGTGTGCCAATTATTGCGGGTTTTCCCCAGAAGAATATTATTTTCATTCTTTGAATACAATCATCTATAAAGTTAAATTCAGGGTTAAGAGAAGGTTCAAAAAAGCAATTACGGGTAAAATAAATTTGCCGGATTCTGTTTTTCTCTCCCTGATAATGATATATTTTCCTATACCCCCCTTTAAAATCGGGTGCAAGTTGCACCGGAAGTCCTTGTAGGTATTTGATTCCATTTTCCTTTAAAAAGACTTCAAGCGACGGATGCCAAACATAACAAGGTGCAATAAATGATTGAGAAGAAAAACCATACATACTTGAAAAAAGAGTCGTACCCTCTTTAATTATATCACCATAGCTTGATATCTCAGAACTTGAATTACCATCAAATGCAGCCATAAAATTTGCACGATTCGTCATATCCGTTTGTAAATCAATTCCATAGATTGATGCGCGAAATGCTTTAACCAGAATGTCATTTCCTGATTGAAGTGCTTTTAACCATTGATTTACATTAAGATGTTCACGGCCATGAAACTGGGGATGATAAACGCCTGAAGCTATCCCATCTCGCATTACCGCATAGGAATTCTCACAACCCTTTTTATTTTTGTAGGTTTCCAAAACTGTTTCGAAATGGTAATCTCTAAAATCAGAATCTTTAATTTTTCCGTAGTCAGGATTTGCCATTACGCTATTGGCGGTTATTACAGGATGATTACCCTTTATATCCTTGAATTTGGTTAAAGTATCAAAAAGTGCGGACAAATCATCAGCTGATTCAAGTGAGTCAAGATGATTGAAAGGATTGCTGTACGGATCAATTCCATTAGTGATTAAGTACTTCATTGATACTTTGGAGGGAATTCTTTCACTTCCCCAATCATCTGATTCAAAAACTATATATTTTTTCCCAAGATTTTTTCCCGGAAAATTCTGAATATGCTTTTTTGTTTTGACTACAATATTTGACATCTCACTTTAAGAAGGCTTATAAATGAAAGAATTAACTAAACAGAAAATCAGAAATTGAAATCCCGGGAACCAATAAAGGTAAACCAAACCCGGGTGTAAAAAGCCAGGTATTAATGCTGTCGGACCCATTTCTAAATTGCAAAGCAGCATATAGAGCCATTGGGAATAGCCCTAACCATGTAAGAAAATTAATTTTGTTTCCTGAGAATTTCAGAAAAAAAAGGAAAAGGTATAAAGTTGCAAACATTAAAAAAATAGTCTGAAATCGTCCGCCAAAAGACGGAATAGCTTTTCCGAAATTGACAAAAGAAAGGAACAGCAACATAAAGCTTAATAGATTACTCTCTTTTTTTTCTTTCATTAAGTATCCGTAACTAAAGTAAATAAGGATAATTGCCAATAAAAAGTAGTTTAAAATCAAACTATCACTGAGTTTTACAAACCAAACAGACTGTTCGAAAGATTCCTGCCTTCCAAGCACATATTCTTCATTAGAATACATCTCATATCTGGATTGTAAAGATCCGCCCAATCGTAGCGAAATTAACTGAAAGACCGGGGCAATTAACTGCGGTAAAATAAAAGAAGCAATTGCAATTGGTAAATAAATAATATTCCGGTTACCAGCGAAATAATATATGATTAAAATTGCATTTGCGGATAGGAAACTGAAATGTACCAATGCTGCTCCCAAACTTATTAAGAAATATTTTGGATCGCGATTCAGGATCACATGATAGGCTCCATAAAAAAAGATCCATGAAGCAGTCCACATCCTAAATCCATTGATGGCTGTAACTGGCAAAATTACAATGAAAAACGCCATAAAGATCATGGTGTTCCAACTGGAATTTTCACTATATTGATCGTAAAGAAGGTTAATTGATTTTAAGTAGAAAAAACCAAATAAAGCAGCATATACTCCAAATAATACACTATGGTGACTTGTAAACCGGGAGACTATGAATGAGATTAGAGGTTGAACTATATCAACAGTAGTATCGGAAGAGTATAGGGTTCCAAAAATCTCAAAAAAAGCAGAGGTAGGTAATTCTGCAAAATTCTTAAGCCTTCGGACATATTCTTCTGCATCAGCTCCTATGTCTCCAAGAACAAAAGTTAACCCATAGTAAATAATGAATATATAAACAACCCGACGCGAGTTTTTCTGATCATAGTTTGTAAGTGCAGCAATAAATGCCAGAAATGGCCATACTAAGAACAGTAATAAGAAATATTTACTATTTGAAATAGTGGATGAGAGGAACTGGTCAGAAGAATTCTTATACATTTACTTTACTTAATCTTTGTTAAGATCTAAAAACTGTTTTGATATATTTCTTATATGATATTGTTCAATATCGGGGAGTACCATTCGATTTTCATAATTGCCATTTAGAAAATCTAAAATGTAATCGTTTTTAAAATTTTTATCGATATTTAAAACCGGCCGCTGAGCAATAGCATAATCAATAAGTTTGCTGGGTATATTTCGATTCGTGTTATTATCAAAGTTTATTAAGAAATCCATTTTGGAAAGAATTTCCATTAACTCAATTCTGTCGATATAATTTGAAATAATCAACTTTTCATTTAACACATTTCTAAATTTATCTAATAATGCTGCTTGATTTGTGAATACATAAAATTTAAATGGTAAATTTGTTTTAGTCAGGAATTCCAATAATGGCTCCGGATCACGGATTCCTTTTAAGAAGCCTCCTGCATAAGCAAATTGCGGAACTTTATTTAAAGTTTTTTCTTGAGCGTTTTTTTGTAGTTCAAAATCAAATCCCTGTGGGATAATCTTTATCTTATCATGGAATTCCGGATAATAACCCGGTCTTGCACTTTCAACCGGAATTGAAATATAATTTGCTTTTCGGCAAAACCATTTCTCCAGATATTCAAAATAGAATAATTTCCTGAAAGAATCCAAAATATCGCCCATGTAGGGATCCCCGCAGTCAGCAATCCAGTATTCTGCTATAGTGTGTTTTTTTGATTTCGACCAAGCAACACCCCAGTGAACCGGGTAAGGTACTGAGAAAGAAATCAATAAATCGTAGCCATTTTCATCTTTTAGAATCTTTTTTACCTGGAACATTTCTTCAATAAGAGGATATTCAAAAAGTACCAATAATAACCTCGATAATGCTCTGCTTAAAAGTGAAAAAGGTTTGATCTTAAATTCTGGAATTTTTGGAAAATTAGATTTGCTCCACATTTTTAGTGAAATATTAAAATCACTCACAAAATCAGCATATTCATAATTTCTCCATTTTGTTATAACCACAACTGTATGTCCTTGTCTTGAGAATTCTTTAGCTAGTTCCGTTGCTCTGAAACTCCGGGGTGATAATTCCGGGTAAAACGCCTCCGAAACAAGTAATATTTTTTTCTTTGCACTCATCCTATAAGAGAATTCAGATTAAGCTATTTTTTCTCTTTTTGTATATCTTCAAAAAGCTTGTCCCATTTTGGGCCAATGTTTTCAATCTGGAATTTTTTGACGAATTGTTGTGCATTAGTGGAAATCCTTTTTCTAACCTGATCGCCCGACAGAAGCTGGTCAAGTTTTATAACATATTCCAAAACATTACCCGTCTGAACAAGAATACCTGTTTCCTTATCTTCAATTACATCCTTAAGCGAAGGCCAGTTATTAAAAGTTATGGGTGTAACCCCAAATTGCATCGCTTCCAGGAGAACAGATGGAAATCCCTCATATTCTGAAGTCATACACAAAATGGAAGCTTCCTGATAAAATGAAACGGGATCAACAAATCCTTTAAAAATTACGTTTTTAACTTTTCCCTCTCTGGCGATTTCCTCTACCTTTAACCTATCCGGACCATCTCCTAAGAAAAGCAATTCCCAGTCGGGATATTTGTTTTGAAGTTGAGACCATATCTCAATCATAAGGTCAGGTCTTTTAACTGGTAATTCAATTCTTGCGACAAAAAGAATTTGTTTTTTCTTTTTTACCGGAACCAAATCACTATAGGTAGCACAAGGATTATTGATTGCTTGAATTTTTGAGGAACTAAGGAATAGTTCTTTCTTAATTTGTTTTATATACTCATCTGAAAGCACTACCAGCCTGTCGCTGTTTCTTACCAGGTATTCGATTTCACGTCTTTTCCTCAATGCTTTAAGCAGACGCACCACCCCGGAAAAATTATTAGAGATTAGTTTTACAAGTTTTCCGGATGATCTGATAGAATTATTAATTCCATATAACGGGTTAGTATGATAAAGTGATATCTTAGTTGGTTTGGTGTTTCCTGTATTTAAAAATAGTCGGCAATGATCATTTGCAGCATCATGATTTATGATTATATCGATTGAAAGTTCTATTAATAACTTATGATAGTATTCAATGTTTTCGTTAGAAAAGAATTCCGCATTTGGCAGGATGTAGGTTTTAGCAGGGAAATTGTAAGTATCAGAACAGTCGAATTGAAGAGTCAAATAATAAAGCACATGACCCTGGCTCACGAAATATTTAGCCAGAGTATCAGAGACTCTTTGAACACCACCTCTGTTGGGATTCATCCAGTTACTATAACAAAACAGGATATTCATTTTAAAATTAGATTGAAAATATTTTTTATTTTTCTCTTTTCAGAAGATTCTAAAGAATCGAGCCACCGGCCTAAATACCAGATAGTGATATAGAAGAAGTGGTGAAACATTATATAATCCCCCCAATTTTTTGTATTCTTCATTACAGCCTTCAAGATCCAATATAAGAAATTTATTTTCTCTTAAGGTAAAATAGACTTGTAAAAACTTCCTGAATTTTGACAATTTTCCTGTTGAGGCTATAGATAATACAACAAATTTAACAATTGGCTGATTCATGAAAACTTTTTGTGTATTACTCAGAGGCATTGAATCTCTGAAATTCCGAAGGTTTACGGCTGACTTAATAAATCCGTTATATGCGTATTGCGTGTTAAAAAGACCACTATTAGTAGCGGAGCCCGGTCTTATGGTTCTCCAGTAAAAGGAACCTTCAATAAATACACATTTCTCAGCAAGACAAAGAATACGAGTATTAAACTCCCCATCCTCCAGATATGGAACACCTGATAAAAAACGAAGTTTATTTTTATTTATAAATTCAGAAATGAAAAGTACCCCATATATTCTGTCGGGGTCGGTTCTGCCTTTAATATGAGTCATAAGGTAAGCCTCGGGACCAGATTTTACGAGGTCTGCAAATTTTTCATTGTGTTCTTTACTCCTAATAGTATCATTTTCATTTAATACAGTAAAACCAAGAAAGGAAACCTGTGCCTGATGTTCATCGGCTTTGTTGAGAACTCGTTTGAAGCTTTTCGTGTCAACAAAATCGTCCGGATCGATAAATAAAAGATACTTTCCGGTTGCCCTGTCGATTCCATTATTACGTGCACTTGAAACACCTTGATTTTCCTGATCAATCAGTATGATATTATCATATTCTTTTTGAAATCGGATAACTATTTCACGACAATTATCCGGAGACCCGTCATTGATGCAGATGATTTCGAACTCATCTCTTGGAATATCCTGATCTTCAAGGCAACGTAGACACTTTTCAACATAAAGTTCTACTTTGTACATTGGAACTATAACTGATAGGCGTATCATAATAATTGAATTGTGCTTTGTTATTTTTTAATCTGCAATTCTATATTCAGGAAATTACGTATAGAATTCATTTTCCATCAGCTTTTTATTCAGGCGTTTTCTTAGCCAGATAAAATACCTGATTGGATTCATCCAGATAGTAAGCGCAGAGTGCATTACTCTGAATAATGATTTGTTTTTGTTGATAGAGTCTACTCTGAATATCTGAGATGTATACCAAACATAACGTTGATTCAACCAAATATCTGAAGGCAGAAAAGGATATGTGTATAGTTTTCGGAATTTCTCTGAAATGAAATAATTTGGATTTACAAGGAAATCTCTGCCTGTGTTATTAATAGCTTTGGAATGTCTGCGGTAGTTGACGGTTACGTTTTCCATAAAATACAGCTTATGGCCATTTTTTGTAAGTGTAAGCCATAATGGATAATCTTCAAGTAATCGGAATCTTTCGTCATAACCTCCTACAGAAAGCATTGTTGCTCGATTCATAAAAACAGAAGGTGTAAAATGAATTCTGTCTGAGATCAATAGCATTCTATACTGTGAATCTGCAGTCCTGTTTTCAGCCATTATACTGTTAGGCTTAAACGGAGCGCCGGGTATAGTTTCAATCAGGTTTGCGGAGTCAAAAGTATTCATATACACTTCAATCCTGGAAAAAAGCACTTTTATCTCAAGATGGGAATTTACC
>CAYOLQ010000117.1:0-10863 GCA_964404825.1 uncultured Chitinophaga sp. | reverse complement strand
CAGATACCGAAGGTGCTTCAATCGTATATCAGATAAATCATAAAGGATACACTCCTAATCACTGGTTTATTTATTCTGAACCTTTCAGTGTTAATAAGGGCGACACTGTATCAGCTCTGGCCCACCGCATTGGTTATAAGGAGAGTAAGGTAATGGAAGTAATAAATCCTTAGATATTCATATCAAACCCGATAACATGAAAAAAATAATTATCTTTTTTGCTCTGATTTCTGCAATCCTTCCATCCGGTTGCGCTCAGAAAAATATTCGTCTTCTGGTCAGGGCCGATGATATCGGTTCATCACACAATGCCAACCTTGCCTGTATTGAATCATTTAAAAACGGTATTGTCCGGTCTGTTGAAATTATGGTTCCCTGCGCATGGTTTGAAGAAGCTGTAAAAATGCTGAACGATAATCCCGGCCTGGATGTGGGTGTTCATCTGGTGCTTACGAGTGAATGGGATAATTATAAATGGAGGCCTCTGACCTATGCTCCATCCATAACAGATGAGGACGGATACTTTTTTCCAATGGTCTGGCCCAATGACAATTATCCTGAAAACCGAACATTAGCCCATAGTTCCTATGATTTAAAAGAAATTGAAGCTGAACTCAGGGCTCAAATTGAACTGGCAATGAAAAAAATACCCAATGTATCGCACCTGTCAGGTCATATGGGATTTGCTTCTTTATCCCCCGAAATTAAAAACATTTGTGAAAAACTGGCCGTCGAATATAAGCTTGAAACCGATTTAACCAAGGTAAAATCTGCAGGTGGTTCATATGAGAAAAATTCTGAAAAAACCGGGACTGAAAATTTTATTGAAATGCTGAAAAGTCTGAAACCCGGAACTTACCTGTACGTTGAGCACCCCGGACTCAATACTCCGGAAGCACAGGCTATTTTTCATACCGGTTACGAAAATGTTGCAACCGACAGACAATTGGTCACCGACATTTTTACAAGCTCAGAAGTAAAAAAGATTATTGCTGAAAGAAAAATACAGCTGATAAGTTATAAGGATGTAAAAAAATAAAAGGGGATATAAATGTTCTGCTATGCAATCATTAAATAGTTTGGCTATTTTTATCACTTTATGAATTGACTTTTAAACAAATAAATCTCTTCCCGATGAATGCATTAAAAAAATTTCTACCTGCATTTCTAGTTGCAGTCTGCAGTTACACAGTTTCAGGCCAGGGGGATCCCAAGCTTACTGAAGTCTGGTCGCCTGTTCCTCAGATTATGGTCCCGGGAACCGGATCCTCTGCACCCTCAGATGCAACAATTCTCTTCGATGGCAAAAGTATGGATCAATGGCTGAATGCCGATGGAGAACCTGCCGGATGGGTAGTAAAAAAAGGCGCTCTGACGGTAAAACCGGGAGCAGGAATTATTAAAACTAAAAAGACATTTGGCGACTGCCAGTTGCATATTGAATGGAAAACTCCTGCAAAGGTTTCGGGGGATGGGCAAGGTCGCGGGAACAGCGGTATTTTTCTTCAGGGAAGGTATGAGTTACAGGTACTCGACAGTTACAACAACACCACTTACAGCAACGGACAAGCCGGTTCAATTTATAAACAAGGGATCCCGCTGGTAAATGCCTGCAGGAAACCGGGAGAATGGCAGTCGTATGATGTAATTTATACGGCTCCGAGGTTTAATAATGACGGTAGTCTGAAATCCCCTGCATTTATTACAGTTATTCATAACGGCGTTCTGATACAAAACCATTATGAAATAAAGGGATCAACAGAATATATAGGTCAGCCTACATACAAAGCCCATGCGCTCAAAGAATCCATACTTCTGCAGGATCATGGAAACCCGGTTTCATACAGGAATATCTGGATAAGGGAACTTTAGTTTTTTGTCACATTGTATTGATACTTTTTAAAGTTCATTCTATGAAAACACTATCACTTTCTCTAATATTACTTGTAACTTCATTCGGTATTATGTCCGCTCAGAACCATAAACTCTCCCTTTGGAACAAAGAAATTCCAAATTACAAACCGAATAATGAAGTTGAAAAAAGAGATACTTCAGGAATTGTGAGAATAAGTAAAGTTCAGAACCCTGAAATTGAAGTTTTCCTTCCCTCTAAACAAAATGCGACGGGAGATGCTGTAGTAATATGTCCCGGCGGTGGATACTGGATTCTTGCTTACGACTGGGAAGGAAGTGATATTGCCAAATTTTTCAACTCAAAAGGAATAGCCGCCATTGTTCTGAAATACAGACTCCCGGGTATTGAAAGCAATATTAATCCGCGTTTATCGCCCCTGCTCGATGCACAGAGAGCCATGAGGATGGTACGTTTTAACGCAGCCGCCTGGAATATTAAGCCTGACAGGATTGGGATAATGGGCTTTTCTGCAGGCGGACATCTCGCATCAACCCTTTCCACCCATTTTGATCCCGGAAACCCAGCTTCACCCGACCCAATTGATCGGATGAGTTGTCGTCCCGATTTCTCTGTACTGATGTATCCCGTAATTTCCTTTTCTTCAGAGTTTCAGCATTCCGGTTCAAAAGAAGCTTTATTAGGAAAATCACCCGACCCTGAACTATTGAAATACTATTCCAATGAGATGCAGGTAACTCCTGATACACCTCCGGCTATACTGATTCATGCCACTGACGATAAGGCTGTACCGGTTGAAAATTCAATTGCATATTACAATGCGCTCCGGAAAAACAATGTATCTGCATCGCTGATTATTTATCCCTATGGAGGACATGGCTTTTCTCTGGCTATCGGAAAAGGTTATTTGTCCACCTGGCCGGATAGAGTTGTGGAATGGATTAATTATTCTGATACATCCCCGGAAATAAAATAACAAACCATTTGAGGAAAATACTGTAACCATTTGGTATTATAGTAGTGTTTATTTGTGACTTACTAAAATTACCATTCTATGCGGAAGTTATTTATCTCACTGTCATTGGTGCTTTGTATAATCAGCAATCTGAATGCTTCAGATATTACAACAGTTCTCCCCCTTACAAACAGGATTATCTGGGTTCATTTTGATGACGGATCTGTTACCTACCCGAACACTCTCACTGTTTCGAGACTGGATATTGCTAATGCAACATCACTTACAACCTGGGCTGTTACCAGTACAGATGACGCTGAGTTTACTGTTGCATTAAATCCGGCTCAGGTAGGAAGAAAATCCAAAGGAACTGAATTTAAGAAAGAACCTGAAATATGGGGAGGCAGTTCATTCAACCCAACAACAAAACCCTGGGCATCTGAACATGATTTTTACCTGATTCTGAATAAACCTCTTAAAAACGGCAAAACCTATAAACTCACCACCGGCAGTCTTGCTGCAAATGGTTCGGAATGGACTTTTACATATGATCCCACTCAGTTGCGCAGCGAGGCCGTCCATGTTAATACTGTCGGGTACGCTGCCGATGCACCCAAATTCGGATATATTTATCAGTGGATGGGAGATCTGGGCGGACTGAATCTGACTGATTATGCCGGAAGTAAATTCTGGATTTATCAGGAGGGTAATTCAACACCGGTAAAAGCAGGAACTATCCGTAAACGGAAATCTGCTGTAAATCCTGAAACCGGCCAATCCAATGACACCCCTGATAAGAATTTCCTCGGTGCTGAGGTTTATGATTGCGATTTCTCAGATGTAACAGCTAACGGCACTTATTACCTTGTTGTTGAGAATTTTGGCCGTTCCTACCCATTTAAAATTGGCACCGATGCAGTTTTTGAAGCCTATTACAATGTGATGCGCGGACTTTACTATCAGAGAGCCGGGATACGCCTTGCTCCTCCTTACACACAGGCTGGATATATAAGACCCGTTAACCAGAACACCAAAGTAAGCAGTGATGACGGAACCAGTTTTGCCGGTAAACTGCTCTATTCCGATTATCCTTATACCTCATGGGCTGATGCTGATGGAGGAGGAAGTTCACAGTCAGCAATCCGGGATGCGGCCGCCGGAAAACCCCTTGATGCGGCAGGATGGTATCATGATGCCGGCGACTGGGATCAGTATGCCACACATGAGCGTATTCCGGTAATTCTTATGTTAAGTTATGAGCTTTCACCGAAACGGTATATGGATGCAGACCTCAACATTCCAGAAAGCGGTAACGGTATTCCTGATATTATTGATGAAGCATCATGGCTCATTAAATTTAATTACCGCCTCCGAAAAGAACTCATTGCAAAAGGATACAGCGATGGAGGCGTCGGAGGTGCCCGTATCTGCGCAGATGTATTTACCAGTGTTGACGGAAGTGCTGAATCCACCCTGCCTTCATGGAAAGAATCCAGACGTACGGTTGTGACAAAAGCCGATGCTTTTATGACTTACTATTATGCCGGTCAGGCTTCACAGTTTGCTCTCATCCTGAAAAAGCTGGGGAAAAATCCTGAAAATTTCCCTGTTGAAATGCTTGATCATGTTGATTTTGAATCAATGTCGCACGATATGGTAAACTGGATCTCTGAGGCCGAACAGGCATATGCATGGGCATCTGCTCCTGCTAACCAGCCTTCCGGACACACCAATTTTACAAATGACATAAAAATTTACAAATTGTATGCGGCTGCAAACCTTTTCAGACTTACCGGTAAGGAAACCTATAATGCTGCGGCTAAAACAATTCTGAATGAACTTAAAACTTCTACCAATCTGAACGAAGATGAGAGGTGGGGCGTTTATTCCTACATTCTGGCAACTAACCAAAACGCTGATAAACAGCTTCAATCAGAATTAAAAACAGTCGCTTTAAGTACCGCTGACAGTAAGTTTTATAATTCTGTCGATAAACGTGCATGCCGCTGGGGTGGTTCGTTTGATATGCCTATGCTTGTTGGTCAGGCTACAACACCCTGGACCATTGAAGCACAGATTGCCTATGAGATTTCCGGAAACATCAAATACAAAAATGCAATTCATACTACCGCGGATTATTTCCTGGGAACCAATCCCCGGCATTCAACATGGATGACCGGTGTAGGTCCGAGACCTGCTGCATGCGGATTTCACCTCGACAGCCGATATAACCATAATTGGGTTGTGTATCCGGGATTTATCCCATACGGACCCTGGTCAATGGCTTACGGAACTCCAACTTTTACATGGACCATGGACGGAGTTTCTGTTCTCGGTGGAGGGGGACCATGGGACAAAGACTGGGCGAATTTCTCACAATATCCGTTGATGAATTTATGGCCGGGACACGAACGCTGGAACAGTAACATCCACTCTCCCATGTCATCTGAAAATACAATACACCAGAATACGGTTTATGGAGGAATTGCCTATGGATTCGTTAATTCAAGGGAAAACACCAATGCTGCAGCCTTGAAAAAAATAAGCACTCTTACATTGGGTAATGGGAATATTAACCTTGGTTTTCAGGGGGAGGACACCGTACTTACAGCAATGTCGGACATTGCAGACGCAAACTTCCCTGCAATCAAATGGAAATCATCTGACCCGAGAATAGCAGTTGTTGATGAATTTGGCCGTGTTACAGCAATAATTCCTGGTACCTGCACTATCTCAGCACTTACACTGGATGAAGGTGTTTCAGCTTCCTGCACAGTAACCTGTTCGTGGCCCGAAATTAATGTTGTGCAGATAATCATCGACCCCGACACAATTTCTCTTACGGAAGGACAAAAAAAAAATCTGATCGTTACATTTACACCGGCCGACGCAACAAATAAATTTGTCGACTGGAGCTATGATCAGGATGGTATTGTGTCAGTTGATGAAAATGGAGTACTAACCGCTCTTGCTCCCGGAAATGTTCTTGCAATTGCTACATCCCTCAACGGTTCGAAAAAAGATACCTGCCGGGTTAATGTAAGAATGGCAGTTGATTATGTGATTGCAGATTTTGACGTTGTTGTTCCGGTTATTACCACCCCAAAAACTGATTCTGCTCAACTGTATACTCCCGAAGGAACAAATGATATTGCCTTTGCCAACCCTCTTATTAACGATGCAAATCCAAGTGCAAAAGTTGTCAGATGGAACCGTCCGGCAGGTGACTGGAGGCTCATTGGAATGGTGCTTCCAACAGATCATCTTCAGGATTTGAGCCAATTTGCTCAGTTTCAGTTTAAATACTTTGGAAGTGGTGTAAAAGAGTTCTTCATTCAATTGATTCCTGAGACAGGAAGTAACATTGAATTCACTGAAAGTGTTCAGGGTGAAGAATGCTGGCAGCTTTTCACTATCGATCTCAATCTTAATGTATCCTTAAAACAATTGAATGTTTTCGCCAACAAAACAGGAAACCCGCAAGCTGTCACTATCCTTTTCGATGATTTTGTTCTTGCAGGCAAAGCATCACTGAGATTTGATGATATAAGCATCAACGAAAGTTCCATTGAATTAAACTCTCTTCAGACACAGACACTGATTGCAGATGCAGCCGGAAATCCATTTTCATGGGTATCTTCCAATCCTTCCGTAGCAAGTGTAGACCAGAATGGCCTGGTTAAGGCTGTTGCCGGAGGAACAGCAAAAATTAAAGCAGTACCACTTTTCGGCAACTCTGCTGAATGTACCGTAATTGTCGATGGGGGAATTTCCACCGGAATAGTCTATGATGTAATTGCAGACTTCGAAGAGATTCAGGTTGACTGGTCGGGAGGGTACGGTGTTTATGCATGGGGATCGGATTCAATAAAACTGGCTGTTAACCCACTTAAACAGACTGACAACAATTCAGAAAAAAACCTGATCTGGAAACGGGACGGAACACAACAATGGGCAGGTTGCGGATTGGTATTTCCTGCTCACAACACCACCGGTATGGATTTATTGTCCTTCCAGGTTTTTACAACAGCTATTGTCAACACTGTAAGACTTGAGGTGAAAAACGGTGATGTTGTGCTTGGAGCATTCCAGCTGAATAATCAGGGAATACAACCCAATGAGTGGACTACGGTTACTTTCGATTTAGCTGATCTTGGGATAACAGACAAGGATATCAATACGCTTAATTTTCAGGTAGCAGGAGGATCAGACGAGAAAATGTATATTTACATTGATAATATTCTGCTCAGAACCTCAGGAGAGGTAGATGTTACCGGTATTTCCATTGATGAAGCAGCAACGATTACAAAATACAAAAACGACCCTGCTTTTCAGCTTAATGCAACAATTTCTCCTTCAAACGCAACCAATAAAGCTGTTAGCTGGAGTTCCACAAATACATCAGTAGCAACTGTAAGTACAAATGGTCTTGTTGAAATTAAGAATACCGGAACAACCAAAATAATTGCAACTTCCCAGGCAAATACAGCTCTGAAAGATACTGTTACCCTTGTTGTTACTCCACCTGTGGGAATTAATTCTGTATCCCCGGAGGGAGTTGTTTATTACCCGAATCCTTTCTCTGAAAGCATTACTTTTACCGGTCTTAAGGATGTAAGTAAAATTGAAATTTTTAATCTGTTGGGAAATATCGTAAACGTGACCAACCCGGCAGGTAGTGAGCAAATTAAAATTGAAATACCCGGCTTACCTGCGGGCATTTATTTGATTAGGATGCACAGCAATCAGGGTTATATTTCAATACAGAAAATTATAAGAAAGTAAACCAGACCGGAATTCATTCTCAGGGTTTAAAGGAAGAGTGGATTCATATTGCATTAAAAGTTTCTTAAGGTGCAGAAATTCTATACTGTAAGGTATAAGATATTCTGCACCTTAATTACTCTATCTGACAATTCAGCAAAGTATAAGACTAGTCTGAATTAAATTATGTCAATTTAAAACCTGCCTCTCAATGAAATCTATTTTATTAAGGTTTTCTTTACTTTTTATCCTGATAACAAGCTTCCTGCCAATTTCTTTTTCACAGGAACCTGAATATGTCTGGAGCAATCCCCAGGGCAGCGGAAGACAGCAAAAAGTACTTTTTCGGAATAGTTTTGAGATCAGCAGTCCTCCTTCAACCTTACAAATAAACCTCTTTGCGTCCTCCCATTACCACATTTACATTAACGGAGTTCATCTGAATTTTGGACCTGCACGGTTTTATCCGGCTAACCCACGTTACGACAACTATGATTTAGCTCCCTACCTGATAAAAGGGAAAAATTCTGTTTCCATTGAGGTTCTTGCAAACGGAATGGAGACGTTTCAGATTTTTGAGAGCATCGGAAGTCTGATTGCATGGGGAAATATTCCGGACGGAAAGGGAAAAGATTATTCATTCAGCACTCCGGGTAACTGGAAAATGCTTCCGGTTTATTCGATGGATTCACTTGCGGTAAAATTTTCCTTCGCTTGCGGAGCTATGGAAATATTTGATGCCCGTAACGAACCATCCAACTGGAAGAAGCCATCCTTTGACGATTCGGGCTGGAAAAAACCTGTGCTTATTGAAAACCCGGCTTACTGGGGAAAGCTTCAGCCACGCATAATCCCCGACCTGACACAATACGAAACAGAGGCATTCAGGTGTTTAGGCATTTATAAGCCAAAATCCGGAGAAAATTTTTATTCCTTTTATCAGAAAACTCCTGATGAGAATCTTCAATTATACAACAGGGGTGAGAGGTTTGCGGGGTATACATGGATTTATTCACCAAATAAGCAAATAGTTGAAGCCGGTACCTGGTGGGGAGATTACTATTTAAACGGAGAGGGACCACTTGCCATAAGCTCAAAAGATCTTATAAATCCGGTTAGAGAAAACAGAATTTTTGAACTTAATAAAGGCTGGAATTTACTGTTTGTAAACTATAGAGCTATCTGGGGTGCCTGGGAGTTTTTGTTAACGATCCCTGAAAATTCAAAACTGGAATTTTCCCCTGAGAAAAAGCATAATTCAGAATTTTTTTTCAAATCAACTTCTGCTCTCAGTGCCGGTGATGCCGAAAAATTCAGGGATGAAATATTATCCGGATCACTTAACCCCGAAAAAGTTAATGTGTCTGCAAGCTGGCAGGAACAATCCAGTGAGATTCCCTTCAAAAATCCGGTTCGTGAACTGGTATGGAACCATCCGGATATTGATGAAAATCTACTTCCTAATGATCATCAGACCGGAGGGTTTGTTTTTGCGGAACCAAGGTACTTTTCGTTTGATATGGGTAGGAAAATGCTGGGAAGAGTGTTTATAGATGTGGAGGCGGAGCCAGGAACCACAATTGAACTGGGGTATAGCGAAGATCTGAACGAAAAAGGTCTACCCTACCTGTATAAGCGTGTACAGATAAATTCAGGTTCCCGGTTTATCTGCGACGGAAAACGCACGCGCTATGAAACATTCAAACCCTATGGCATCAGGTACATTCTTATTAAAATTACTCCCCCCGGTAAAACACCGGTAACTCTAAAAAAAATCGGAGTAATCGAACAGGTATATCCCTACACCAAAACCGGAAGTTTTGAATGTTCCGATCCCATGTTCAATAAAATCTGGGAATTGGGCTGGCGGACTCTCAGAGTCTGTTCGGAGGATTCATACACTGATACCCCGTTCAGGGAAAGAGGTCTTTATGCCGGTGATGCTTTACCGGAATATGCAATTACACTCGCTACTTCAGGAGACAGCCGGTTGATGAAACAATCTCTCCTGCTTTTTCAGGATATGTACAGGGAAGAAATGCAAACGGGAAATGAAAACAGGCATAACGATTTTATACTTAAAACGCTTGTTGAATTATACTGGTATTACAGGATAACCGGGGATACTGTTTTTGCGGCTGGCTTATTTCCAAATTATTTAATGTATCTGAATCATCTGGAAAAAAATAAAACAGCCGAAGGCTATTACAAAGTGGGTCAGGTTTTTCTGGAGTGGACGAAAATTCAGAAAACTGCTGATCTGACTGCCTATCAGGCACTGCTCTATGGCTCTTTCAGAATGATGGAATCCATGGCAGAAGATTTTGGATATAATGAGGAAAAAAAGACTTTACAGGCAAGAGCCGAAATGCTTCGGGAAGTTATTTTAAACAATTTCTGGGATCCGGACAAAGGAAGTTTTTTTGATGGATATGAAAACGGGAAAAAGATTGATCATCACTATCCCATTTCAGCTTTTTATCCATTGCTTTTCGAAGTTGTAAGTGATGCTGAACAGAAAGAAAAAATGGTTCGTTTCCTCGATGAGGAGTTAAAAGATATAGGTGAAGAAACCCGTAACCGTAAGGTTACCCCATACGGATCTTTCTATTTATTTTCGGCTCTTTATAAAAACGAAGAAGCCGGAATTGCTGAAAGGTTTATGAAACAGTACTGGACAAGGATGATTCTTCAGGGTGATGATACCTCCTGGGAAAATTTCGACATTAAGGCAGAAGGTTATGGAGGGCAGGGAACCGCCAGTCATGCATGGAGCGGACATCCCACCTTTTTCCTTTCCACAGAAGTTTTAGGCGTAAAACTGGGTTTTGATCAGCCCTTTTCCAGAGACACTGTATACATTCAGCCACAATCGGAAAATCTGACATGGGCGAAAGGTACTGTTCCTCATCCGACCGGAAATATTGGAGTAGACTGGCGAATTTCAGGGGATAAACTGTTTCTGAATTTACGTTTACCGGCTGATGTACCCTATCAGGTTAATCCCAGAGGCCGGTTAAGCACTTATAAATTAATCACCACTGTGCTCCGTTACTGAGCGCATTCAAAAATTATGGCAATTCCATTTTGTTAAAATAACAAACCCTTTTTAATCCATACTGAACCTGGTTTGATTATAATGTGAATAGTTTTGAGAAAACAAATCAGCATGCAAAAATTAATTGATGAAATAAAGAAAACCAGCGGCGACATGGCACGCAGGGGATGGGCGGAATCGAACGGTGGGAACATCAGCTTACGTTTAAACCCT
>CAYOLQ010000116.1:10906-11162 GCA_964404825.1 uncultured Chitinophaga sp. | reverse complement strand
AAAAATGAGCTCGCAGGAGTGGGTCAGTTTTTATGAGGAAAACCTGAAGAGGTAAATAGCTATTTTCGCACACATATTTCTTATAAATGAGAACACATACAAAAGCAACACAGGACAGCCTTACCCCAGATCTTGCACTTGAAATACTTAAAGAAGGCAACGAAAGATTCATCAACAATATCAAGGCTCACCGCAATCTGCTGGAACAGGTAAATGAAACATCTTCCGGTCAGTTTCCTTTTGCCAGCATTTTGAG
>CAYOLQ010000116.1:0-10896 GCA_964404825.1 uncultured Chitinophaga sp. | reverse complement strand
AAAAATGGAACAGATTCCTTATGCCCTTATCGGAGAATTGACTACAAAAATGAGCTCGCAGGAGTGGGTCAGTTTTTATGAGGAAAACCTGAAGAGGTAATTTGCTATATTCGCATTCAGAAATTTATTAAATGAGAACTCATACAAAAGCTACACAGGACAGTCTTACACCCTATCTTGCTCTTGAAATACTGAAAGAAGGCAACGAAAGATTCGTCAACAATATTAAGGCTCACCGCAATCTTCTGGAACAGGTAAATGAAACTTCTTCCGGTCAGTTTCCTTTTGCAAGCATTTTGAGCTGTATTGATTCGAGGATTTCAGCAGAGCTGATTTTCGATCAGGGTCTGGGAGATATTTTCAGCATCCGTATTGCGGGAAATATTTTAAATGAAGACATACTTGGCAGCATGGAACTTGGCTGCAAAATAAGTGGCTCTAAGCTAATCGTCGTACTGGGGCATACCAAATGCGGAGCCATAGAAAGTGCATGTAATAACATTTCTATGGGACATATTACCCGGTTACTGAGTAAAATTAAGCCGGCAATAGATCAGGAAACGGAAACAACGTCGGACCGGCACGGAAAAAATGAAAACTTCGTCAAAAGGGTAGCCATAAATAATGTGCTTCTCACAGCTAATAAAATCCGTGAGCAGAGCAGTTTACTGGCTGAAATGGAAAAACAGAAACAGATTAAAATCGTCAGTGGAATCTATGATATCGATAATGGGAAGGTTACGTTTTTTGATTGACAATTAAGTGATGGGGTTAGACCGTGGACCATGGTTTGTTACTCGTGACATGTGACGAGTGACGGGGTGACGAAGTAACGAGGTAACGAGGTGTCTTGTCCTGAAATAGGTTTACAGAAAAAGTAAACTAAAAACAGGATTATGAAAATGACTCGTCCTAACCCCGTCACCTCGTAACCCCGTAACCTCGTCACTTTAAATCGTTAGCGGTCATTGTAAACGACAATTAAAAACAAGAACTTTTACACATTTTGCAGGAAGCTTTTTTTATAAATTGAAATAAAACCTACAATAGTGGCGATGACGAAATCGAGATTAGAAGCCTTCAGCGATGGCGTGCTTGCCATCATCATTACCATAATGGTGCTGGAATTGAAAATTCCGCACGGGGAAGAGTTGTCTGATTTGCAGCCGCTCATTAATGTCTTTATTAGCTACCTGATTAGCTTTGTGTATATCGGCATCTACTGGGGCAATCATCATCACTTGCTCCACACCGTGCACCATGTGAGCAGCAAAATCATCTGGGCGAATATGCATTTGCTGTTTTGGCTGTCGCTGGTTCCTTTCTCCACGGGATGGATGGGAGAAAATCATTTCGGTAGAATGCCTCTGGCTGTGTACGGTATCAACCTGCTGGTCTGCGCTATTGCATATTATATTTTGCAACTTGTCATTATGTCGCACTACACGCACACCACCAAATTGATTGAGGCACTTAATAAACAACAGAAAAAAGGAATGCTGTCTCTGGCAGGGTATATACTGACGATTATCTTCGCATTTTTTTATCCGGCAGTTTCCTTAATTCTTATGGGTGCCATTGCAGTGTTGTGGATTGTTCCAGATAAGAATATTGAGAAGGCGCTAAAAGAATAAAATCCGTAACTTCGTAACCCCGTTACCTCCTTACTTCCTCACCTCCCAAATCCCTCCGTAAGTTTCTCAAGCTCCTGTGCCATGGAAATAAACTGTACCGCATTCATTTCCTTGATATAAACAAGTCCGTGGGTTGCACGAATCAGAGGATGATCATTTTCGTAGAAGAAATTCTTTCCAAGGAGCAATTGTATCTGCTTTAGTTGGTTGACCCATATTTTCCTGGTGAGTTCACTGAATTTCCCATCGTACTCATAACTTGGAAAGGATGCATTTACCTGACTCAGATAACTTTCGGAGAAAGATGTTTCCAGAATATCAAGTGCGTTAAGCGACACAGGAACAATCATCTCCACCTCTGAAGGTTGAAACCTGTACCAGACATTCCGGTAACCCAATATTCTCAGTTTAGAAAGATCAGCTTCTTTCTGCCATTCTTTTACCGCACCGGCTATAGCCTGCAAAACTTTATAATGCGTGTCGGGTCCGCTTCCTTCCGGATCGAGTGCCAGACTTATCAGCGTTGGTTTATATTTCCTGAACTCTTCCAGAATGGGCATCATATCCCTTTCTTTTGATGGATTTTCGGTAAACAGTTCTCCTTTGTAAAATCCGAGTCTCAGATGATGAACATTCTTAACCGGTACGCCAAAATGAGCCCACACCAGCTCTTCCTCAAATTCGCGAAGCATTCCCTTTAGTTTTTGTACTTCGGGGGAGTTTTTACCACCGTCGTAACTACCTTCCAATTCGACAATTATCGATTTTAACTGATTTATCAGGCCCGGAAGGTCTGTTACTTTATATATCCCCACAACCGCCCTGATGAGCCTGTGGCATACACCACGTAATTTCTCAGCCTCATTTCTTTCAGCAACATTATCGAGGTAATGGTAAACATCCTTATCAAATTTCAATGAGTACCCGCTTGCAAAAAAATCGGGATACTTTGTCATCTGGATTTTTCCGATAGCCAGCAGATTCAAGGATTCCCTAAGCAGATCGAGCACAAAATGATTGGTAACAGCAGTGAACCCGGAGGTAAGAACCGAAAAATGTATCTGGTTCGAGGCCGATCGTACCTGCCGGTTGGTGTAAGGCATAATCCCCAGCATGATATCATCGTGATGCGGACCGGTATGATACAAAACCTGGTTTTCATCTTTTTTCATGCCTCTTGCCAGTTTAGCCTTGATGGAATCGATCACGGTATTTACAGTATTTTCATTTATACCGGGTATCATAGAGCAGAAAGTATCGGCTTTCAAGTCTTCTTTTGTCAGGTGATGACCGTACTTATCAAGTTTCTGACACAGATCGATTACGGCTTTTTCTGATTTCTCGTGAGTCCAGGGACCGGACTTATAGAACTTCATCAGACTGTCGTCGAGGCGGCATGCGGCTCCCGCTGTCAGATAAAACCTGCTGGCCGGGAGTCGTTGCAAAACGGTGGCCGGATAAACAGTATTCATCTCTCCTTCGAGCGAGTGCTGCACGATATCGGCTTTAGCCTCCCCTGCTGCGAAAATGATAGCCACCGCGTCAGGATTGTAGGTAATGGTTTCAAGTCCGATTGTAATTACCAGACGACTTCTAGAGACTTCAATTCCTCCAAGATCACCGGCAGCAACCGCCTGTGTTTCAAAGTTGGTACCTGTTAAGCGGGTTGTTGAATACAGGTCGGATCCCCTTGTATTAAAGGCGATATGGCCATCCGGACCAATGCCGCCCAGAAAAAATCCGATGCCTCCTTTTTCCCTGATTTTTTGCTCATACGATGAACACCAGTTGTCGATAAGAAATATTGATTCCTGCTGAATTTTTTCCATGGCAGATTTCGCTTCGCGGAAACGAAGTGACAGATCTATTTTGAAGTCGGGGAAGACTTCAGAAAAATGTCTTTTACCGCTGAGAGGGATCTCTTCAGGATTTATAAGTAAAGCTTTTGATTTGTCGAGACCAAATCCCCCGATATAAAAACTCATAACATAATTGTAAAAGCTGTTATGCTGAGAGGGATCAATAGGATAAAACTCATCTATCTGAACAAACTGCAATCCCTGTAAATCAGGACGCTTTACTCCGCCTAAACCATGTTTTTCACGTAGTGCAGAAACATTTTTGCTATCCCATTCCGAAAGAAGGGATTGGGTATATTTGATAAAATACTCCGGTGTTTTACCCGTTGGAAGACTTATCACACCTGAAGGGTTCGATGAAGCCCACTCAAGAAAACGCAAAGCTGTAAACAGCCCGAGTCGCGGGAAATCACTGACAGTTATATAAGGAATTTTTGTAGTAATTTCAGTATTTCCTGAGTATTCCAGGAAAGATTGTTCGACTTTTGAGCTGAATATATTTTTCATGATTACGAATTTTTTAACCGGATACCGGATACAATTCAGAAACTTTACTTTTCATCACGGAAAAATTCTTTTCCATATCGGTAAGAAGAGCATACTGCGCAATTGACCGTTGCATGTTATGTTCAGGGTGCAGGATGCGGTAATATTTGCTACCGTCGAGGTAATCCATCAGAAAGCGAAGAAGTTGTTCAAATGTGATATAACAGGCAGACGGGGCCAGACTTTCTATTTCGGTTTGGTTCAGGAAAGCTGATGCAGTTTTTAAATACCCTCTGGTAAACGCTTCAAAATATTCCATGTTGATTTTCACATTTCCGGGATTGATGTCGTCTTCAGCACCTGTGTTGGTATACGAACGTATGGCATCCCCATAATCATATAAAACACTGCCATAGAGAACGGTATCGAGATCAATTAAACACAATGCCTCGCCTTTGCGGTCGAACAGAATGTTCAGTAGTTTGGCATCGTTGTGAGCTACTCTGAGGGGGATTTTCCCAGATTCGAAAAGCTCTCTGAAATTCATCATCGCCTCCCTCCTGCTTTCGATCCAATCGATTTCTTTCAGATACTTTTGTTTTACAGATCCCTTGAGATTTGAAATTACCGCATCCCACTGCTCAAATCTGTATCGCATATTATGAAATCCCGGCAGTATATCGGTAAGAGGCTTATCAAAATCGGATAAAAGATTATGAAATTCTCCCGTTGCGAGTCCGCCGGAGAATGCCATTTTGCTGCTAAGGGGAATATGGTAGGTAACAGAATCAGGGATGAAAACACACATTGCCCAGTATTCACCTTCTTCATCAATATAGTAAAGCTCACCAGAATGAGATGGAATAAGCGTGAGTGAATGCCTCATGGGATCCATCCCTTTTTTCAGAAGTTTTGCTTTCAGGTGATCTGATACTTTGGAAATATTCTGCATCATGGCAGGAACATCCCGGAAAACAAGTTTATTCTTATGCTGAAGGATGAAATTCGGAGAATTATCACCTAGTGTTTTTACAATATAACTTTCATGAATATTTCCTTCACCAAGGGGTGTTATGGAATCAGGTATTGCGTTGATTCGGAAGTTCTGTGCTGCTATTTCAGGTTTTACTGCCACAACATAATTTTTAAACCATTCAGTTCTGTGAAAACTGTTACTGATGCTTATCCCCTGAGATCTGATTTTGAGCAGAAATAATCAATGTCAGATGTCCGGTACTATTTGACTTACAAAGTTATGAAGATTTTTTACTCCAACTGGTAAGCTTGTATCCCCAGACTGCATAATACAGAATAACAAGGTAGCAGGGTATCATCATCCAATAGGCTTCGCGGGCTGAAAATATATCGGAGAATTTTCCCCATACCAGAGGCAGGAACGCTCCTCCGGAGATAGCCATGATGAGTAGTGCCGATCCCCTGTTAATAAAGCTACCCAGATTATGAAGAGCAAGTGGCCAGACAGCCGGCCAGACAAGGGCATTTGAGAGTCCGAACAGAGCCACAAACACTACCGAATATAACCCATCGGTAAAGACAGCTCCCAGGGTGAATAAAACTCCCAGAACGGCCGATATCATTAAGGCTTTACGTTGATCGAGATAACGCGGAATTAAAAGAATTCCGGCAATATAACCAACCAGCATGCTGAGCATGGTGTAAGATGTGAAACTTTTTGCCACATCCATTGTTATTCCCAGAGACTGTCCGTAACGAATAATGGTATCGCCTGCAATTACATCTGCTCCAACATAAAAGAATAAGGCTATAACTCCGAGAACCAGATGGGGAAAAGCGAAGATGCTTGTTTTGCCCTTAAAAATGTTTTCGTTTACATCGGGATCCTGTTCTTTTTCAATTTCAGGGAGTGGGGATACTCTGATTCCGATCCCCATAAGTATAAGGATAATGGTCATTACGATATAAGGATTAACCACCCGTGTGGCAAGTTCATCCAGTGCAATGGAACGTGCTGCTGCATCGAGGTTTTCGATACTTTTTATAAATGCATCCCCATCGTTAAAAATATAGTACGCGAGCAAAAGCGGTGCAATGGCGCCAGCGAGTTTATTGCAAATGCCCAGAATGCTTATCCGTCGGGCAGCACTTTCTCTAGGACCAATTATCGTAATATAGGGATTAGAGGCTGTCTGCAGTATTGCCAGACCTGTTCCCATAACAAAAAGGCCCAGCAGGAAAACCCAGTAAGTACGGGTGTAGGCAGCAGGGAGGAAAATAAGTGTACCAACAGCCATAACCCATAATCCGAGCATCATTCCATTCTTCAGTCCGGTACGTTCGAGCACCCATGCCGATGGCAGCGCCATGACTGCATAAGCTATATAATAAGCAAATGCAACAAAGAGAGCCTGGAAATTTGTAAGTTCACAGGCAATCTTCAGATATGGAATAAGAATCCCGTTGAGCCATGTCACAAATCCGAATATAAAAAACAAAGCGGATATAATAATCATCGGCAGGAGATAACTTTTTGCAGGTGTCTGCGCAGTTGAGGGTGAATTCATAATTGGTATTAATTTGAAATGTACAAAACGTTTTCTTTGGCATCTCCCTGACTAATAATCAGGTAATTTTCTCCGAAAGTAAGAAAAGGTTTTAAATTTAGAGGGATCAAAATAGTATTTCGAATAAATCTAATTAAGAGGGAGAGTTTTGGAGAATGCAGGTGCTATTACAGGTTAGTCTTATGTCGAGAAATTTAGATTCTCATTAAGACTCCTTCATTGTAAACAGGTTAAATTCAATTGGAAAAAAGATTGAAAAAATGTTCTGAGTCTTTTATATCCTGAAGACCCAGAATCCAGCAAACTTCCGCAAGGTCAGAAAAGTCCAGACCTCCGTCAAGAATAGCCGTATTGGTATACCTTCCCTCCCGGCCATTATAATTATTTGCTAATTTGGTTGCAACTTCCCATATCTCAATCAATTTTGGGTTAGTTATATAGTTTTTCCAATCTTTAAAAATGGAAGATTTAAATCCCGGGGTACCATTTCCCACTGTATTTCCATCCTGAATTTTAAGGTAATCAGCATTTTGTTTAACAAATTCGAGTTTTTCGGGGGATGTAACCTCTTCATTCCAATCGCTATGCTGAACTATATGAATGCGCCCCTTAATATTCAGTTCTGGCAATTCAACCATTACTTTTCGGATAAGTTCCGCCGAAAAATCCGATTGTCCTGCTTCTGCAATCCAGATATCTCCATCCCCGGCCAGAGTTTTAATAATAAGCGTTTTAACTTTTTCAAAAGCCTTGGTAAAATTTCCATGTGCGTCAGTCCAGTTATCACCAAATGCTAACTGAAATAATTCGTTTGGCGGAACATACAAGCCATCCTGTATTCCGTATGCTCCGGCAACAGCATGATAATTTATTTTAGAGTATTTTGAGTCGGATAAAAGGGTAGCTAATCCGGCAACACTATGAAGGTCATCAACATCAGTTTTACAATCATAGTTGGCCAGTAACAAATCTTTCCCGATATTGAAACTTCCTGCAGACTTCTGTTGTGAAAACAGAGTATTGCTTTTCGATATAATAATACTTGAAAATATTACTATCAGGAATAATAATCTGGTTCTCATATCCTTAGTTTTTTATCTGATTAACGAATCAACAAACTTGTGAACGAATCAGGTTTTAGCAAAGCCGAATATTCCTTCCCGTCGATATTGATTGTAACATTCTTTTCTTCATATCCTTCATTTTGAGCCAAAATTACCAGGCTGTTGTCCGGATTTACAAAAGCCAGAAGGTTTTGATATACGCCGGAATTTTTCAACAGTTTAGCCCCTGGCTGAACAAAATGGCTCAGGTGTTTTAAAAGGTAAAATTCGTGGTTATAGCGGTAGGCTTTTGTTTTACTGTTTACTGTTACTAAAGAATTCTGACTCCATCCCCACCGGCTAATCCCACCTTCTTCGAGTGAAATATTCCAGTATAAATAAGCACTTGCACCATTTGAAATATAGTGTTTCATTAATGTCCAGGCATAACGACAATATTTCCAGTCGTTTTTCCCATCACCACACTCCTGCTCGGTTTGATATAGTTTTAATTGCGGATATTTTTCGTGAACGCCTTTGATGGCTTCTTTACCCGCCCATTGAAAACCGACTCCGTTAATATATTTGCCGGAAGCTACATCATTTAAAACCGTATCAACCATTGCCACAGATGGCCGCTCCATGGTTCCAAACATAATTTCGACCTTTTGCTTTTTCATTTCCGGACCTAAGTATTTACCAATAAACGTTGCCAGGCCTTGGGATGTCCAGGTGCAACTTGGAAAAATCTGGCATGAATTAAACTCATTCTGAGGCATAATCATTTTCACCTGAATGCCTTCTTTTCTGTACTTTTCAATAAACTTTCTGAAATATAATGCATAGGCTTTAAAATATGGATCTTCCTGAATAAACATGTTGGAGCCTTCCTTTCCCTGTCTGTTTGCAGGAAGCTGGTTCTGGTATTTTTCACCGAGAGTTTCGGGTGCAACGGCACAGGCATAATGTTTATTCCATTTCATCCACGCAGGCGGACTCCAGGGCGAGGCCCAGATTTTCAGAACGGGGTTTATCTCTAAAGCCTCCTGAATAAAAGGGATCAATGTTTTTTTATCGTTTTCGATACTGAAATTTTTCATCTTAAAATCGCCATCTGTTTCGTTGTACGAATACCAGTCGAGAGAAAAATCGTTGGCCCCCAGAGGCATACGGCAAATAGTGAAATTCGCCCCAATCCCGGGAGCAAAAAGTTCCTTCATAATATCATTGCGATCATTGGCACTCAACTGGCTTAATGACATCCAGCCCAATTCATTAAAACAAGCACCGAAACCTTCGATAGATTGTAATACTGCCGATCTGTTAAGGATAATATCTGCGGTCCCTTTCCCGGTTGTTTCGCCTGCGGTATTTACATATTTCCAGGGTTGGTCTTCGGTGGTGGACACCATTTGAGTTATCTGGGAAAAAGTGTTTAGCGAGAGTATTAACAGTGCAATTGTTAGTTTGGTTCTCATGAAAGTATTTTGATATATTTTTGGTTATTGCTGCTGAAAAGATTTCATTTTTAGAAGAATTATAGGCTCTAAAATTAATCATTTTTCGGATGGATGTCAGGACGACTGATCCAAACTTTCGGGCTTGTAATGTCAGCGCAAGTTGCTATTTATAATGTGCTTTTCAATCCAGATATAAATTTCATTAAAATCAGTTTTGCCAGAAGCTATCTTTATCACAAAATCATATTTTTCATCCTGACTTGAAACTATATCAAATCCGCAATCCATCAAAAATAATCGCATTACAACATATCCAATCCGCTTATTGCCGTCAATGAACGGGTGATTTGTCACAATGCTTTCAATCAGTGCAGCAGCTTTATGAATCTCCGTTGGATATAAATCATTATTGTCGAATGTCTGGAATGGTCTTTATACAGCAGATTCTAATAACCCTCTATCCCGTATCCCACGAGATCCACCAAATTTCTCAATCAGAATATCCTGAATCAATATTATTTCCGAAATTGAAATCATTTAGCCAATCTTTCCAGAACCTCTTTGTCCTCGTGAAGGATCCTATTTAAATTATTTGAAAGGATTGCATTAGATTTTGAACTGGATAGCAATCCCTTAAGATAGTCAAGAATACTTTCAAGTATCTCGTCGGGTGCATCAGCTAATACTCTGCTTATCTCTTCTTTTAATTCTTTTGTCGACATACTAAATTTTTAATCAAATATACAAAATTTTCATATTCACGTGTCGCCAGCAATTGCCGCTAAAGGTCTTATAAGTATAGCTAAATTCGCCTATTTACTTTTTTTTAAACTTTTAATTTCATCATTTAAATCATCTAAACGGGAAATAATATGCTTGTAAAGCTCATCTGTATCTTTATCGTTATACTTAATCTCATTAAGTTCCTGAGATAATTCTTTTTTACTTTCTTCCATGCTATTCATGATAACACCAATAAACAGATTCATAATAATCATGGCTCCGATTAAAATGAAACTTGCAAAATAAAAGAAAGGCCATAACGATATGATCTGCATATTTTCAGTAACAATTTCTCCAAAAATATGTACATTCATAATATCTGTCCAACCTTCCAGCGTCAACACTTTAAAGAGGGTAACAAATGCATGGTGTAAATCCCCAAAGTGGATTGGGTCTGTTGCTCCAAAAACAAATACCCCCACAATTGCATATACATAAAAAAGTATTCCAATAAGCATTATTACATAACCCATAGAAGGAATACTCTTAAGTAATGCTCCGATAATTAACTTTAATTTAGGAAAGACAGTGATCATGCGTAATATTCGCAAAATCCTTAGTATTCTGAAAACCGCAAAATAGTGCGTGTCGTTTAATGGAATAAGGCATATTGCTACAATTACGAAATCAAAAACATTCCAAGGATCTGAAAAATAAATCCACGGTCGTTTGCCGTTTGAAATGATTTTTAAGGCTATTTCCAGTGTAAAAAGTGCGATTATCAGCTGATCGATTAACGACAGAACATCATGGTATTTTTTTGCAAAACCCTGATAAGTTTCCAATCCAATAACAACAGCAGACAAAAGTATAAGTGAAAAAATAAAGTAATTGAAGAGTTTGCTACTTACAATTTTCCGTACCATTTCTAAAAACCAGTTCATAATATTATTAAAATTTAGGAAACATAATTTTCACCATCGGTATATGATGCAACAAAAATAAAAATGATTTAAACTGAATATTTCATTAGATCAGGATATGATTTCTCAACGCAGAAAATACTCCGCTTAAAATCATACACTACTTTTCTTATTTTTAAATTTTAATGATAAGAAAACGCTTGCTGCAATTTTTGTGGCGATAAA
>CAYOLQ010000115.1:10139-11163 GCA_964404825.1 uncultured Chitinophaga sp. | reverse complement strand
TTCTAAATTCTACCTTCTAAATTCTACCTTCTAAATTCTAAATCCCCCATGCCTAAATCCACTAAAATAAACCGTCGCGAGTTTCTCGGAACCGCTGCTGCAGCTTCTCTGGCATTTTCTATCGTTCCAAGACATGTACTCGGTGGTCCGGGTTATATTGCTCCAAGTGATAAAATGAGTATTGGCTATATCGGCTGCGGTACGCAGGGACTAAGAGAAATGGCTACTCTCATTGCAAATCCGGCTCTCAGGATTGTAGCCGTTTGCGATCCCAACAAATTCAGCACCGATTATGTCGATTGGTCAGCCAACGATGTTCGTGATACTATAAGAAAAACACTAAATGATAATTCCTGGGGAGAGTCATTTAACGGGATCCCCGGTGGCCGCGACGTTGGTCAGGAGTTTGTGCAGAAATATTATGGGAAGTCAAAAGAATCAGGCGTTTCAAAGGGATGCTCCTCATACGAGGATTATCGTGAACTTTTGGAAAAGGAAAAGGATCTGGATGCCATCAAAATTATGACCCCTGATCATCTGCACGCTGCCATTGCCATGGACTCCATGAAGTTAAAGAAACATGTGGTTACCCATAAGCCTATAGCAAACAGAATGTCTGAAGCCCGCTTAACTATTGAAACAGCAAGTAGTTCAGGAGTTAGCACACACCTGCTTGCCTGGAGCAGAAGGCCGGATTATGATGTGATAAAAAAGTGGATTGATGCAGGATTTATAGGTAAGCTGAAGGAAATTCACAATTGGTCCAACCGGCCGGTATGGCCACAGTGGCAATCTGTTCCTCAGGATACCCCGCCTGTTCCAAAGGGTTTCAACTGGGATCTCTGGCTGGGACCGGTACCTGACATGCCTTATCACCCTAATTATACACATGCTGTTTTCCGTGGGTGGTACGATTTTGGTGGAGGGAGTATCGCTGATATGGGACATTACAGCCTTTTTCCGCTTTTTCTCGCTCTCGGAATAAACCAACCTGCTTACAGTGCCGAAGCCTATGCAACAACTA
>CAYOLQ010000115.1:6903-10129 GCA_964404825.1 uncultured Chitinophaga sp. | reverse complement strand
TGAAGAATAATGTGGCAACCAGAGTTGATAATAATTCGGCCTTCCCCTTATCCTGTATTATTCGCTTCAAATTTAAAGAGCAAAATTTAGTACCGGCATTCGACCTTTTCTGGTACGATGGAGGGATGAAACCCGCAACACCCGATGAACTGGCAGCAACAGGAAAGTCACTGGCACCGGAAGGAATGATGTTTGTTGGAGAAAAAGGAATTATTGTCGGAGGCTTCAGAGGCGAAAATCCGGTATTACTTCCTGAAAATAAATCTGCATTACCTGGTGAAGTGACACCTGAAGCATATGGTCAAAAAACCAATGATGTTTGGATCAATGCATTCAGGAATGGAAGCCAGTCACCCGGAAGCTTTCTTTATGCTGGACCTGTTACAGAAACAATACTTCTTGGATCTGTTGCATTGCGGGCAGGTAAAAGGGTAGAGTATGATGCTGTGAATATGAAAATAGCCAATCTTCCGGATGCAAATAAATACCTTGTCAGGGAATATCGCAAGGGCTGGGAACTCTAAGTACTTCAGCTACCTTGCAACAACATGAAAACAGTTCTGCTGACGCTCAAAAGTAGCCCAGCATTTTTTCTCTTTTCGAAGCTGCCAGATAACCTCTGCCAAAGCTTCCATCAGGTATTTGTCGTCGCAATTGGTTAAGAAAAGTTTCCGTGACGAAAATTTAATGTAGCTGATATCAAATGCATTTCCATATTGATGAGGACTGTTGAGTGATGCATTTGAATTGACTCCCCGAAGTTTTTTGAGTTTTTCGGTTGTTCTGGTCATGGAGGTAATTTTAAACTTACTTCCTTTTAATCGTGTACCGGAAATTTTCTTCTGAAACCTCTTAGAAATTTCCTTCACAAGCGATTCAGCACTTTTAGTAAGGTATGGATAGCTATGCGACAATTCCTGAACAATATACCCTTTGTTGCTTTCGATCTCAAACAGGTAACCTTTTTTCGCAAGTGCAAGTAATTCACTCTCATCCTTGCATTTTTTTATCCCTCTGGCACTTGAATATGCTATATAATCCGGTACCTTGTCAGTAAGTTTTTTGCTGTAAACAGGTTGTTTGTAATCCAGACATGTAAGACCAAGAATATCCCTGACCTTACGCCTTGTTTTCTGAGGATTTATAATGTATAGTAATAACAAAGCGAACAGGAGAGCAGAAAGTATATATCCTGCTATTTTCAATGATTTCTTCACGTATATACCAGAATTATTATCGTATTTATGCTGCTGCTTAACTCATTGACTTTCTTTGTTGCAGCCACGACAAACATAAGTATAATTAAAAAGTGATATAAGTATTGCATCAGGGATTTGGAAGCAAGTTGTTGACAGTTCGGGGTATTTGTTAACACTATGGTAAAGGCAGGAATCAGAATCATCATTTCAAACCACAGGATGTTATTTAAATTGGTAATAAAACTAATCCGGGATTTTATTAATTTTGTATACCATTGAATGAATTGTATTCTTCAAACCCTCTAATAATCAACTACAATGCCAATCAACACTCCCATGAACCGCAGAAAATTTGCCAAAACCACCATCCTGGCAACCGCTGCTACAGCATTTCTTCCCGGAATGTTTACCAGTTGCTCTAAAGTTCCCAATCCAATGAAACGTGTTTTCGGAAAACTTGGATTTGAAGTTACCACTATGGGTCTTGGCGGACAATCTTCCATACAGTGGACACCCGAAGGTATTGATCCCGTGAAAATCATTCTCAAGGCTTTCGAACTTGGAATCAACTATTTCGATACATCCAATCTCTATGGTCCCAGCCAGGGATATTACGGACAGGCATTCCGCATAAAAAATCTTGTTCCTGGGCAGGAAAATTACAATGAAAAGCTCAGGAAATCGATATTCCTGACCACCAAAACTCATCTTCGCTTTGCAAAAGGCAATGTCAATTTAGAGGGAGTTAACAACTGGACCAACGGAGAGCAGGGCACCCATACCATCGACGATTTAAAGCGTTCGCTCACTTTTATGTTCGGCGACGGACAGGGAAATTACCCCGAAGGAGCTTATGTGGATATGGTTCTGATGCACTCCGTCTCAACCCGGCAAGAGGTGGATGCCATGTACGAAGGTCTTGAAAACACTGATCCAGGCGCAGAACGCATCGGCGCCCTTGCTGCTTTGCGCGACTACCGCGACGGTACCAACCAAACCGGCTTAAATCCCAAAAATGAAAAACTACTTCGCCATATTGGCTTCTCCGGTCACTGGGATCCCTCAGTGATGATGTATATGATTCAGCGCGACCGAAGCAACCTGCTCGACGCCATGCTTGTGGCAATCAACGCCAATGATAAGCTGATGTTTAATATGCAGTACAATGTGATACCGCTTGCTTCTGCCAAAAACATGGGAATCATTGCCATGAAGGTATTTGCCGATGGCGCAATGTACACAAAACCAGCGGAATGGTCAGGAAAACCGGAACATGTTGTCCGCACTGTAGGAAGCGAAGCATTGTCGAGCAGAAAACTAATTAAATACTCCTTAACGACCCCAGGAGTACATCTTGCAATTATCGGAATCGGTCAGATCAGCGATGACAATGAAAAATGCCAGCTTACCGATAACCTTATTGCCTCCCAGATTGGGGCAGACGGATTAAGTTACGATGAAAGAATTGCCATAGAGGAAATGGCCGGAAAGGTGAAAGCAGGCAGGACTAACTATTTCCAGACCGATGCAAGGCCGCTTACAGCCCCCGATCAGGTGTCTGTGTCGCGCATTATAGATGGTGATGCCCAAAACATTACCCTGGCCTGGAGCACCGCTTACGCCGGGGACGCTCCTTTAAAAACGTACGAGATATGGCGGGATGGGAATAAAGTTTTCGAAACACCATTCACCCCCCAGATCACCACAGATCCCTTTACGTGGAAAGAAACAGTTGGCGACAATGCAGTCCATGCTTATATGGTGAAGGTTGTTGATGGGAAGGATAGGGTGGCTGAGTCGGTGGCAGTGGGATAAGATAGAATTTAGAAGTTAGAATTAGGAATGAAGTCATAAGGAATTATGTGCTTTCCTTTCTTATTTACGGCTGCCTGGGGTCTCACAAGAAACTTATAAAAGATTACTTTCAATCGGCTGCTATGGGTTTTTACATTTAAATCCCTTGTGAAAGCAGGCTTTCAACGGTCTTTAAATGTAAAAACCCAGGTGCTTTCGCACCCGGGTTTATT
>CAYOLQ010000115.1:0-6803 GCA_964404825.1 uncultured Chitinophaga sp. | reverse complement strand
GCTTTCAACGGTCTTTAAATGTAAAAACCCAGGTGCTTTCGCACCCGGGTTTATTGATTGCGGAGGAAAAGGGATTCGAACCCCTGGTACCCGCGAGGGTACAACGGTTTTCAAGACCGCCGCATTCGACCGCTCTGCCATTCCTCCCTTTGTTCGCCACAACTTCAGCAACAAGAACTCTGTTCGTCATAAACGCCTCAGGCGCCTATGGTAATTCCACTCACCGTAGCTTCAGCAAAGGTGAGTCCTGACCTAACGCAATAAAGCAAATCCGATCAGGCCGCAAAAGTAATACATTTTTTATTAGTTCGAAAGATGTACAGGATTTAAACCAAAAAAAAATAAATGCCCACAATGTCCGGCAGCCTGAAACCTCACTTATATGGGAGTTTTAGTGGCCTTTATGAACTTTTTTTGACAGTTTATCAACAAATATGCATTTTTTAGCCTCTAAATTTGCTTAAACCGTTTAATCCCCTATATTTGCCTTAACATTTGACACTTTAATGATTACTAACCCTAAAAATTTTAATTATGAACAAAGCACAATTAATTGATGCAATTGCTGCAGAAGCTAAATTAACAAAAGCTGACGCTAAAAGAGCTCTCGATGCATTTGTAAAAACTACTTCAAAAGCACTCAAAAAAGGCGATCGCGTAGCTTTGGTTGGATTTGGTTCTTTCTCAGTTTCAAAAAGAAACTCCAGAACAGGTAGAAATCCCCAGACTGGAAAACCTATCACTATTAAAGCTAAGAAAGTTGTGAAATTTAAAGCTGGTAGTGAATTAGGAAAAACAGTTCAATAAAAATATTTTTCCGCTTAAAAATCCCGGCTTGTACCGGGATTTTTTTTTAGTGACAAATCATCTCGTGAACGAAGAATTAATCAATTATCTCTCGCAGTTTCTCTCTGAAAACCGTCTGAGAGTTTTTGGGGAAGTATTAGGCAATCGTACCCGATACCTGACTGTTGTGCTTGAAGATCTTTTTCAGGCACAGAACGCAAGTGCAGTTTTACGAACATGCGAATGCTTTGGCATCCAGGATATTCATATTATCGAAAATAAAAACAAATTCACTGTTCACCGCGATATTTCAATGGGATCAAATAAATGGCTGAATTTATACAGGTATAATTCAAAGAAAAATAATTCAAAAGAGGCAGTCCTTCATTTACGGGATAATGGCTACCGCATTGTTGCTACCAGTCCTGATCCCTCATATCCGTACCTGGAAGAACTGGATATTGCAAAAGGGAAAATTGCATTGGTTTTTGGTACCGAATTAACCGGTATTTCCAAAACTATTCGCGAAAATGCCGATGAATTCATTAGAATTCCAATGTATGGCTTCACCGAAAGTTACAACATCTCTGTTTCAGCAGCCCTTTGTCTTCAGGAAATTGTAAAGAACATGCATAATTCAGGGATCAACTGGAAACTGTCATCTGCTGATTATTCGGAACTTCTGCTAACATGGATGCGCTATTCAATAAAAAAAGTAGAACTTATTGAAAAAAAGTTCTATGAATCGAAAAACAAATGATTAATTTTTTTGTTCGCATACTAATAATGTGTCATAATCTGGCAAAGCAACAACACTATTATTTGTTTTCGCATTGACAATCAAGAATATGAACGTAATGACGAATCTATTTTTTTGAACAGTCAACCTTAAATATTTAATTTAGAATAAGTAATATTGAATTGAAAACATTTTTTTTTGTCTTATTGTTTATTATCAGTTTTTTTTATCTTTGATAAAATTATCAATACAAGTGATAAAGAATTGTTTTCATTCGACTAATCCATAGCAGATGAATTGCATTTTAATTGATGATGATAAACTTTCACGAAAAGTACTTGAAGAGTTTATTAAAAAAACTGAGGGAGTAAGCCTGAAGGCTACCTTCTCTGATGGAGTAGAAGCAATCAATTACCTAAAAAACGAAGAGGATATTCACCTGATTTTCCTGGATATTGAAATGCCTGAAATGAATGGTATTGAATTCCTTAACTCACTTAAGAATCCTCCCCAGGTTATAATTGTGTCTGGAAAAGGTAAATATGCAATTGACGCATTCGAATATGATGTTACCGATTACCTGCTTAAGCCGGTTAATTACCCTCGTTTCTACAAATCGCTCGACCGGGCTACAGCCAGATTTGAACAGAATAAACTTCATTTGGTGGGAAAAGAGGAAATTTTTATAAAAAAGAATTCCACCCTCGTACGCCTTAAGTATGACGATATCCTTTGGGTTGAAGCCCTCGAAAACTATGTGATTTTTAATACATTTAAGGAAAAATATACCATCCATTTTACCATGAAGGCAATTGAGCAAAAGTTGCCTTCCACCAAATTTACCCGTGTTCACAGATCATATATCGTTAATACTTCAAGTATTGAAGTAATTGAGGATAATGCCGTTATTATTAAAACGGACGATGGTAATAAAAATATCCCCATTGGTAAATCGTATAAAGAGAAATTGATGAAAGATATTAACTTGATAATCAAGTAAATATTCCTCAATCAAATACCCAAATGGTTTCTAATCGTCAGGCTTTCCTCAATTATCTGGCTCCGACATCCAATGACCCGATGTCTCTGGAAATAGAATCAGCCAGGGGAGTTTTTATGTATGGTCCTGACGGAAAGGATTACCTCGATCTTATTTCCGGAGTGTCGGTTTCATATCTGGGACATTCTGATCCCCGGATTATTGAAGCTGTTAAAAATCAAGCAGATAAACACCTCCATTTAATGGTTTACGGGGAGTTTATCCAGTCTCCACAAGTGGATTATGCATCTCTTCTGGTTCAAAACCTTCCCGTTTCATTGGATAGCATATATTTTGTAAATTCTGGTGCTGAAGCCATTGAAGGGGCCATGAAACTCGCAAAACGATTTACAGGGCGACCTGAAATTGCTGCATTTCATAATGCTTACCACGGGAGTACTCAGGGCGCATTAAGTATTCTCGGGGGAGAATATTTTAAAACAGAATTCCGGCCCCTGTTGCCTGGCGTTTCATTCCTCCCCTATAATTCTAATGATGATCTTGCCCGTATTTCATCCAAAACAGCCTGTGTAGTTGTTGAAATTATGCAGGCCGAGGCCGGTATAATATCAGCAGATCCTGACTTTCTCAGAGCATTGCGCCAAAAATGCGATGAAACTGGTGCATTGCTTGTTTTTGATGAGATTCAAACCGGATTCGGCCGACTGGGAAAAGTTTTTGGTTATCAGATAGCAGGAGTTGTTCCCGACATCCTGGTTTTGGCTAAAAGTCTTGGAGGAGGGATGCCTCTTGGTGCCTTTATAAGCAGTAAAACCATTATGCAGAAGTTAAGCCATAATCCTTCACTGGGTCATATCACTACTTTTGGAGGTCACCCGGTATCATGTGCTGCCGGCGAAAGAGCTTTTCGTATCCTGCTTGAAGAAAAACTTTTTGAACGATCCCTTGAAAAAGAATTACTTTTCAGAAAACTTCTGAAACACCAACATATTAAAGAAATCAGAGGAAAAGGACTGCTGCTGGCCGTTGAATTCGGAAGTGCAGAGATTATGCATAAGGTTGTAAAGAATGCTTTGAAAAACGGACTTATTACTGACTGGTTCCTTTTTTGCGATACTGCAATCCGAATCTCTCCTGCATTAAATATTTCTGAAAATGAAATACAGGAAGCATGTTTTCGTTTGATCAGAGCAATAGATGAGTCAGTAAAATAATAATCGGGTCTTTCAGTTTGGTATAAGAGAAACAAATGATTAAGAAGATATTTCTGCTTTCATGCTTTTTAATATGCGGCCTTGCAGCTTTACCGCAAGAACTGGTATCGCCTTATCAACAAGCTGATATACAGCTTAAAGCTTATTTCAGGGAACTATATAATTCAGAAGAAGACAAAACAATTGATAGCCTGAATAATCTAATTTTAGATGTTTTTCAGGAAAATCTCCAGAATCCGGAATCATTCAATTTTAAATGGGATAGTCTTATAATGATTGGCCGGCTTCATTCCACTGATCAAAAACTAAATGTTTTTACCTGGTTTGTCAGAAACCAAAAGGGTCAATATACATACTATGGGTTTTTACAATATAATTTTGGTTCGGTAAAGAAGCCTGATATAAAAGTTTTCCCGCTAAAAGACAAAACCAAAGGGATCAAAAATCCTGAAACACTCATGCTTTCACCTGAAAACTGGCTGGGCTGTGTTTATTATAATGTATATACTTTCAAACATCGAAGGGAAACCTGTTATGCATTGCTCGGTTATAATTTTAATAACGATTTCTCCGATAAAAAATATATTGAAGCCCTGATTTTCAATAAGGAGAAAGAAGCTTTCTTCGCAGGAGTTTTTAAAGCTGAGTTCCAGACGCTGAAGCGTGTAATTGTTGAGTATTCAGCCCAGTTAGTTGCCAGCATAAAATATGATGAAAAACTTAAAATGATTGTTCTCGATCATCTCGCACCATTTGAACCAATGTTTACCGGTAACTATCGCTTTTATGGTCCCGACGGTTCCTACGATGGCTATGTGTTTCACAAGGGTGAATTCCTTCTTCGGAAGGACATTGATGCCAGGAATAGTGAAGTTAGAAGGTAGAATTTAGAATTTAGAAGGTAGAATTCTGAATTCTAAATTCTAAATTCTACCTTCTAAATTTACTCCCTGCACTTTTGTCAGTCCCAAACTAATGGCACAGGCTTTGAAGAACACTGCAGTGTTTAACTAAAAATATTCAGAGCAATGCAAACAGGAAAAATTGGTGTAACCACGGAGAATATTTTCCCGATTATAAAGAAGTTTCTCTATTCCGATCATGAGATATTTCTGAGAGAACTGGTGTCGAATGCAGTCGATGCAACCCAGAAACTCCGCACATTAGCTTCAGTTGGAGAATATAAGGGCGAACTTGGCGATCAGACAATCCGCATTTCACTCGATTCAAAAAATAAGACTCTCACCATTTCAGATCATGGAATTGGCATGACCGCTGAAGAGGTGGAGAAATATATAAATCAGATTGCCTTCTCCAGTGCCGAAGATTTCCTTGAAAAATACAAAAGCCAGGGAAATTCAATTATAGGCCACTTTGGTCTGGGATTTTATTCGGCATTTATGGTTTCAGAGAAAGTGGAGATAAATACTCTTTCTTATTTAGAGGGATCAAAAGCGGTTCGCTGGACATGCGACGGTAGTCCGGAATATATAATGGAGGAAGGTACTAAAGAAACCTTCGGAACCGAAATAACCCTTCATATCGATGAGGAATCCAAAGAGTTTCTTGAAAAGGGAAGGATCAGCGGAATTCTTACCAAGTATTGCAAGTTTCTTCCCGTTGAAATTGCTTTCGGAAAGGAAACCGAATGGAAAGACGGCAAGGAAAAGGAAACCGGGAAAGATCATATCATTAACGATACAAAGCCTTTATGGACCCGCAAACCTGCAGACCTTAAACCTGAGGATTACGATAAGTTTTACCACGATCTTTATCCGGCCCTCGAAGATCCACTTTTTAATATACATCTGAACGTAGATTATCCATTTAACCTTACAGGTATCCTGTACTTCCCCCGGATAAAAAATAATTTCGAAATACAGAAAAACAAAATTCAGCTATACAGCAATCAGGTTTTTGTAACTGATTCGGTTGAGGGAATCGTGCCTGAATTCCTGACACTTCTTCATGGTGTTCTCGATTCTCCTGACATCCCTCTGAACGTTTCCCGTAGTTACCTGCAGAGCGACTCCAACGTTAAAAAAATATCTTCGCACATTACAAAAAAGGTATCCGACCGTTTGGAGGAAATCTTTAAATCTGATCGCCAGCAATTTGAGAAGAAATGGGACGATCTGAAGCTTTTCATTGTTTACGGAATGATCACGGAAGAGAAATTCTACGAAAGGGCTGTGAAATTTGCGCTTCTGAAGAATACCGAAAGTAAATATTTCACACTTGATGAGTACAAAACCCTTATCACAGAGAATCAGACCGATAAAAACAAAACACTTGTTTACCTCTATACCACAAATGTTGAGGAACAATTTGGATATATCGAAGCCGCAAGAAACAAAGGCTATGATGTACTTACCCTCGATGGGCAACTCGATCCTCACTTCATTAACCAGCTGGAACAAAAGCTTGAAAAATCAAGGTTTATCCGGGTTGACTCAGATGTAATTGACAAACTGATTGAGAAAGATGGAGCAACAGAGAGCAAACTCGATGAAAAGGAAAAGAAAGACCTGAGTGCTATTTTTGACAGTCAGCTGAAAACCCGCAAGGGCTTTATGTTGAATTTTGAAGGCCTTTCCGAAAACGATCAGCCTGTAATGATTACTCAGTCTGAATACATGCGCCGTATGAAGGATATGTCAGCCATGAGTGGCGGAGGCGGCATGTTTGGCGGTTTCCCCGACAGTTACAATCTGGTGGTAAATACGAATCATCCTCTGATTATAAAAATGGTAGAGGACAAAAATAAAAAGCTTTCTGCCAAACTTCAGAAAATTGAAGAAATCATTACTCCACTGAATTCTGAAAAAGAGCAGCTTCAGAAAGACCAGAAAGCTAAAAAGGAAGAAGAAATCCCCCAGGCAGAAAAGGATAAACTTAATGAAGTTCAGAATGAAATTGAAAAACTGAATTCAGAAAGAAAGGAAATCCTGGAAGATTTTGGAAGCAAAAATAAGACTCTGAAACAACTTATTGATCTGGCTTTACTTTCTAATAATATGCTGAAAGGGGAGGATCTGGCAAAGTTTGTGAAGAGAAGTGTGGA
>CAYOLQ010000114.1:0-11214 GCA_964404825.1 uncultured Chitinophaga sp. | reverse complement strand
CAACAGAAGGCTTGAATATTATCGATATCATGCTGAAGGAATCGCTTGAGCATTTGGATGAAGTAGTTGTGATAGGATATGGATCTGCAACCAAAAAAGAAATTACAGGATCGATAACTTCTCTAAAAACAGACGATTTCAATAAGGGAGCTTATAACGATGCCATGGGACTTATTCAGGGAAAAGTTGCAGGGCTGGTTATTTCAAAACCAGCTGGTGCTGATCCCCAGGGAGGTTATGAGATTATTCTGCGTGGAACGAATACCTTAACATCCGGTCAGGGTCCGCTTATTATTATCGACGGTGTAGCCGGCGCGGATCTTAAAAACCTCAATTTCGAAGATGTGGAGTCTGTGGATGTTCTGAAAGATGGTTCAGCTGCTGCAATATACGGAACAAGAGGTACCAATGGAGTTATTCTGATTACCACAAAAAGAGCAAAATCCGGCACTACAAGCATAGAATATTCCGGTCAGCTTACATCGCAGGTAGCGCCCAGAAGTGTAAGGACACTCGATGCGGATGAGTTTCGCCGTGCCATTATAACATACGCCCCCGATAAAGCAGGAAACATCTATGGTGCCAAAACCGACTGGTTTAAGGAAATAACAAGGAGCATGCCGGTAAGTCAGAAACACAGTCTTGCAATATCAGGCGGAAGTGAAGCTTTTTCTCACCGCACAACCTTTAACATCGAGGATAACCAGGGTTTGCTAAGGGATAATGAAGCAAAAAAGTACCTCTTTAAGACCAATATCCGTCAAAATGCTCTAGATGGAAAGCTGGAGCTTGATTATAATTTTATAATGGGCATAAGGAAATACAAGCCTGCAAATTACGATCTGTTTTACCAGGCATTTATTCAGAATCCCACACAACCGGTTTATGATCCTGCCAATACAATGTATGGCGGCTATTCTTCACTTCCGGGAATCGAATATTACAATCCGGTAGCCATGCTGAAGGAGCGTCAGCGATCCGGGAAATCAAACGATCTGGGTCAGAATGTAAAGGCAACATTAAACATTTTGCAAGGTTTGAAATGGGTTAACTTCATCTCCTATGAAGGGTCAGCTTGGGAGGAAACATCATATAGGACTCAGTATTATCCAAGCCGCATCGGGAGAAACGGTGAAGCGGAAATAAGTACCGGAGGCAATCAGAATCTGCAGTATGAGAGTATGCTGAATTATGTAAAGTCAGCTGGTAAACATAATATCCAGACTGTTGCAGGTTATTCTTATCAGGAGTTCGGTTCGAACAGCAGTTATATGATTAATTCCGGCTTTGATTCGGATGTGCTGGGTGTAAATAATATCAGTTCAGGTTCGGCACTTCAGGAAGGGCAGGCAGAGATGGATTCTTATAAGGAGTCGAATAAACTCATTTCATTTTTCGGAAGGTTAATGTATAATTATGATGGTAAATACCTGGCATCTGCATCCATAAGAAGAGAAGGCTCGTCAAGGTTTGGGTCAAATAACAAATGGGGAGCCTTCCCCTCCTTAAGTCTTGGGTGGAGAATGGATAAAGAATCCTTTATGGAAGGTGTTTCATGGCTTAACCTCCTCAAACCACGTGTGGGTTATGGGGTAACAGGGAATCAGGATTTTGACAATTATAAATCGCTGATCCTTATGGGTAGGGCCGGAAAATTCTTTTATAACGGTGGATGGATCAATTCTTATCAGCCTGTTTCCAATCCGAATCCTGATCTCAGATGGGAGAAGAAACAGGAAATGAATGTTGGTGCCGATTTCTCCATTTTTAATGATAGAATAAGCGGAGCAATTGATTATTACTACCGTACCAGCACTGATTTGCTCTACTCTTATGAAGTTGCTGTTCCTCCTTACTTGTTTAAAGAATTATTTACCAACGTGGGTACCATCAGTAATCAGGGAGTTGAGCTTACCTTAAATGCTGCGATTGTTCAGAAAAGTGATTTTAAATGGAACTCCATATTGACATTCAGTAAAAACACAAATAAACTCAGGAAATTCTCAAACGAGGAGTTCACAGATAAGGATGTTGAGATGGGCTGGATCGGAGGCGCATTACCTCAGTATTCTCAACTTATTGAAGAAGGTGAAAGTCTTGGAAACTTCTACGGACTGCTCTGGACAGGTCTGAATGATGACGGGACCGATGAATACGGTAATCTGAATCCTGTCGGATTCCCGATTGCAACAATCATTGGAAATGCATATCCCTTACTTACACTGGGCTGGAGCAACACTCTTACCTATAAAAACTGGAATTTGGGCATGGCTCTGCGTTCCAATATCGGAGGTAAAGTGCTGAACCTTTACCGGGCCTATTATGAAAACTGGCAAACAATAGGAACACGGAATATTGTTCATACCCAGCTGGAAAACCCTGATTTTACAGGTAACGCAACCTATTCCTCCAAATATGTTGAAGATGCCTCATTTTTAAAACTGGACAACCTGTCTGTTGGCTATGATCTTAATATGAAAGTTAAATATATCAAATCATTACGATTATCACTTATTGCCCAGGATGTTTTTTGCATTACCGGATATAAAGGTCTGGACCCGGAAGTGAACCTCAGCGGTCTGGAGCCTGGAATTGAGCGTTTGTCGTATTATCCCAGGACAACATCAATAACTTTTGGACTTAATTTAACTTTTTAACAGGGGAAAAAATCAGAAGTCATGAATAAGAAATATAGATTAATTGTATTGTTCACCGTTTTAGTAAGTGCTTATTCTTGCACTGACTTGAGTGAAGATGTCTACTCGGATATCCCTTTCGATAATTTCTTCAGAACCGAAAAAGATGTACTGATGAACGCAGGCAGAGCCTACACAAAGCTTCAATCGTTTCCTGAAGAATTTAGTTTGTGGACCCTGATAGAAGTGTCGTCTGATGAAATAGTAGCCCCGGGACGCGATGATGGTTTTGTATGGGACGGTGGCCGCTGGGACCAGCTGCATAAACATCAGGCAAAACCTACCAACAAGATTCTTACTCTGGCCTGGGAATTTGTTTATGGTGGAATCAGTGCATGTAACGAAGTTATTTATGAAACCGAATCTTCTCCCATAGATTTTGACGGGAAAGATGAAATTGTTGCTGAAATAAAAGTATTGAGGGCATTGTTTTATTACTGGGCAATGGATAACTGGGGCAATGTACCGTTTTCAGTTGATTTTACCGATAAGAATCTCCCGGAGCAAAAGGACCGGAAATTCCTTTTCAGTTTTATTGAGAGTGAGATAAAGGAGAATCTTGATAAACTTGTTGAACAGCCGGATGCTGAATATTACGGTCGGGTTACCCGGGGAATGGCCTATACACTGCTTGGCAAAATGTACCTTAATGCTGAGGAATGGATCGGAACAGCAAAATGGGAAGAGGCCAATGCCTGCTGCGATACCGTAATCTCTTATATGGCTTATGAAATTGAAGACGACTATTTTACAAATTTTAAAGTTTCAAATGAAAATTCCAGGGAAAACATATTTGTTATACCGAATCATTCTATTTATACAAAAGATAATTTGTACTGGTACACGCTAACTTTAAACGATGCCAGTCGCGAAACATTTGGTTTTATAGGTCAAATGTGGGATGAGTTTGTTCTGGAGCCTGAATTTCTTGATAAATATGCTCCGGAAGATAAGAGACGCAAATCTTTTCTCTATGGACAGCAATACGATAAAAACGGAGATTCGATTTATTTCCTTGAAGGATCGGATACCGCCTGGTTTGAATATACCATAGGAATTGAAGATTATATGTCGAGGAAGCGATGGGAAGGTGCCCGGTTCTGTAAATATGAATACCAGCCAAACCTAGAATATTATGTTACCGATATGGAAAACGACTTTGTGCTTTTCAGGTATGCCGACGTGTTATACACAAAACTGGAAGCGCTTTACCGCCTTGGCCGCACGGCTGAGATGATTTCTGATCCTGACCTGATGAAAATCCGCACCAGGGCTGGTCTGAATCCATATACTACAGGCGATATAACTGATGAGGAACTGATAAATGAACTTGGTCGCGAGTTTGCCCTGGAAGCACATCGTCGTCAGGACCAGATCCGTTTCGGAACCTGGGGAAATGCATGGTGGAATAAGCCGGCTTCAGGCGCAAGTGCGAAACTTTTTCCTATTCCTCAGTCAGTTTTAAATGTTAACCCAAACCTTGAACAGAACTAATCAAAATATGAAAAAACTACTGATTTTTTGTTTAGCAATACTCCTTACTGTCACTGGTATCTCTCAATCAAATTTAAATAGAGGAAAAGAGCTTACCATTTCCATGGAGGAACTTAAGGATAAAATTGCTGGCGCCTGGATCGGTCAGATGATTGGGAATATCTACGGACTCCCGCATGAAAATAAGTACGTAAATGCACCGGGTCCAGAAAACTGGCCTTATGGCTACACAAAAAACCTGGATAAGCTTAAAACGTATGGCGGAGCTTTTTCCGATGATGATACCGACGTGGAATACATGTACCTCCTTCAGATGAATAAATACGGTCCTGAACCTACCTATGAACAGCTGAGGGAAGCATGGATGTACCATATCAGGGACAGGGTATGGCTTGCAAACCGCGGCGCACTCGGATTGATGCATTTTGGTTATACTCCTCCGTTTACAGGAAGTGAAAATCTGAATCCCCACTGGTACCAGATTGATCCTCAACTTATAAACGAAATATGGGCCTTCACAGCTCCGGGTATGGTAACTTATGCAGCTCAGAAATCTGATTTTGCAGGTCGTATCACCAGCGACAGCTGGGGTGTAGAACCTACCGTGCATTATGGCGCAATGTATTCTGCTGCTTTCTTCGAAACGGACATTCAAAAACTGATACAGATTGGACTTGAATCGCTTCCTGCAAACGGCAGGTATGCGCAAACCGTCAGGAAAATGATATCCCTCCATAAAAAATACCCGGATAGCTGGCAGTCAGCATGGAAGGAGATGGCAGAAGAGTTTTATGTGAACGAACCGGATATGACAAAAACCATCTGGAATGCCAATCTTAACGGTGCCTGCGGAATTCTCTCGATGCTTTATGGGAAGGGGGATTTTCAAAAAACCCTGGATCTTTCCTGCGCCATGGGATTTGATGCGGATAATCAGGCTGCTACGGTTGCGGGATTGTTGGGTGTGATGTACGGATTTAAAGCACTTCCCGCGAATCTGTATCTTCCTGTTGAAGGTTGGGAAAAGCCTTTTAACAACAGGTACATAAATGTTACCCGTTATGATTTGCCTGATGGATCCATCCAGGAGATCATTGATAATACGCTTAAAACATCTTTGGATCTTATTAAGTCGAAAGGCGGAAAAGTAACAGGTAAGCCCGGAAAGGAAATGATAAGCATTAATACCCGCGCAGAATTTATTCCTCCCCTGGAGTTTTATATTGGTCCACTCCCACGCATGGAACTTAATATCCCTGTCGATTATACTTTTTACAGCGAGGGAAATAAAAACTTTAGCTGGAAACTGTCCGGAGGTGAACTCCCCCATGGAATAAAATTTGATAAAGGTCGGCTTAGCGGCACTCCGCAGAATACAGGGACGTTTAAAATCACTATTGAACTAAGCAATGGGAAACAGGCTATTTCAAAGGAATTCGGCTTAGTGGTAAGAAACACCAATATTGCTGCTACTGCTGATACAGTTTTCACGAACGTCAGAAATCTGAATGAAGCTGTTCTTGATTCATGCTGGTATACTTTTGGAAAGTCAATGTATGCTAAGGATGTTGAGGTAATAAACGACGGGAAAACACGCGGGCAGGGATCTGTTTTCTACAGCCTCGCAGCTAAAGCAAATATCCCTAAAGTCGATTATTTCGGTTATGGATGGGAAACAGAGCAAACAATAGATATGCTGGCATTTCATACCGGCTGTATGGAGGAGTTTGGAGGATGGTTTACTTCACTTAATGTTCAGTATCAGAATGAGGAAGGTAAATGGGTAAATGTTCATGACCTGAGGTTTAATCCTGCCTTACCGGCCACAGATATCGTTTTTTTCCAGCCTCATTTTGTAGAATACCTGATGAACTTTAAACCTGTCAGCACAAAAGCTATCCGGATTATAGGAGATACAAAAGTAGAGAGTCATTGGAATAAGTACACAAAAAATGTATCGTCATTTATTTCAATTACAGAGCTAAGTGTTTATCAATCTGCAAATACCAGGGAATAATGACTCATTCAAAATCAATACTTACCGGTTTCTTCGCTGTGATAACAGCGTTAACCTTCAATTTCTGCACTCCTAACGAGTCGCCGGATGTATTGTCCTCAGGGGTATTAAACATCAGCAAAGCCGACTTGATGGATAAGATCAAAGGCGGATGGGCCGGACAAACCATAGGAGTTGTGTACGGCGCTCCTGTTGAGTTCAAATACCAGGGATCAATCATCGACGAATACCAGAATATCCCCTGGAACGATCATTATGTAAAATACTGGTGGGATAAGAAGCCCGGATTGTTTGATGACATTTACACTGATCTGAATTTTGTAAATGTTTTTGAAAAATACGGACTGGATGTTACGGGAGATTCAATTGCCCGCCACTGGGCTGATACCGAATACCACCTTGCACATGCCAACCAGGCCTCACGGTATAATATCCTCAATGGGGTTATGCCCCCTCTTTCCGGACACTGGAAAAACAATCCGCATGCCGATGATCTGGATTTTCAGATAGAGGCTGATTTTATCGGTCTGATGGCCCCGGGAATGGTGAATTCCGCTACAGAAATTGCCGATCGCGTAGGACACATAATGAACAGCGGAGATGGGTGGTACGGAGGAGTTTTTGTATCTGCTCTGTATTCGCTTGCTTTTGTTTCGGATAACACCACATATCTCGTTGAGCAATCCCTGAAAACCATTCCTTCAGGCACAAAATTTCACGATTGTATTGCCGATGTGGTAAAATGGCACAAGCAATATCCTGACGACTGGAAGGCAACATGGTTTGAGCTCCAGAAAAAATGGAACAAAGATGTTGGCTGCCCAAAAGGTTGTTTCCTTTCGTTCAATATTGATGCGAAAATAAATTCCGCTTATGTTGCAATAGGACTATTGTATGGAGAGGGAGATTTCACAAAATCGATTGATATTGCTACCCGCTGCGGACAGGATGCCGACTGCAATCCTGCAACTGTAGGGGGAGTATTAGGAGTTATGACAGGCTATTCCAACATCCCGGACTTCTGGCTGAAACCTCTTCAGGAAATTGAATACCTGAAGTTTGAAGGATCACCGATTTCACTTAGCACTGCTTATGAACTGAGCATGAAACACGCTCTGGGAATGATTCAGCTTGCAGGAGGTAATACAGAGGGTGATGTTCTGGAAATCCCGCTCGCAGAAGCTGTTCCTGTGGCATTTGAGCAAAACTTCGAAAAGACTTTCCCTGTTTCCCGCGATAAAATTGATATTTCCTTTACCGATGAGTATTCTTTTGAATTCTCCGGAAACGGCTATATCCTTTACGGAAATATGGTGAAGCGCTCAAAAGTTGACAGGGACTATGTTGACCGGATTTCCAAACGACTTGGCTCGGAAGTATTCGGACTTGCTGAATTGCACGATCCTTATGTGGCCGAGGTGGAAATTTATATCGATGGACAACTGGATGAAAAAGTTTTGCTGCCGATGAAAAATACCTCACGCAGATTAGAACCAGCATGGAAATATCAGTTGCCTGAAGGTAAACACAGCGTTAAACTGAAATGGATTAACCATCACGATGATTATGAGATACGTATCAACGACCTGATCGTGTATTCTGAAATTCAACCTGCAAGCAACCTGCCAATTTAATGATGACTATGAAAAATTTATTCAAATATACCTGTGCCGGACTTGTTTTATTACTTGCATCCTCATGCGGTAATCGCGGGAAGAATGTAAATCAGCTTCCCGAAAAAGTACAACTGTCTGTTGAGGTACTAAAAGATAAGATAAGGGGAGGATGGGCAGGACAAACTATTGGCTGTACATTCGGAGGTCCGACAGAATTTAAATTCAAAGGTACCATGATTCAGGATTACCAGAATATGATATGGTATGATACTTATATCAGGGAGATTTTTGAGTTGGATCCGGGCTTGTACGATGATGTTTATATGGACCTGACATTTGTTGAAGTGCTGGAAAGAGTCGGTCTTGACGCCCCCGCCGATTCGTTTGCAATTTCTTTCGCCAGGGATGATTACAAATTGTGGCATGCAAACCAGGCTGCCCGGTACAATATTCTCAACGGACTTATGCCTCCTGAATCAGGACACTGGCTTAACAATCCCCATGCAGACGATATCGATTTCCAGATAGAGGCGGATTTTATCGGGATGATGACGCCTGGAATGATAAATACCGCGAATGAATATGGAGACCTGATTGGCCATATCATGAACTACGGCGATGGATGGTATGGTGGCGCTTTTATGGGAGCAATGTATTCAACAGCTTTTATTTCCGATGACATTGACTTTGTAATCCGGCAGGGATTGGCTCCGATACCTGAAAAAACAAGGTTTTATCAGGCTATCAGCGATGTCTTGAAATGGCATAAACAATATCCCAACGACTGGAAGCAATGCTGGTTTGAATTTGAAAAAAAGCACACCTCCGAAAAAGGCTGTCCTGAAGGGGTTTTCAATTCGTTTAATATCGACGCCAGCGTAAATGCAGCCTATGTGGTTATCGGCCTATTGTATGGTGAAAAAGATTTTTATAGAACCATGGATATTTCAACCCGCTGCGGTCAGGATTCAGATTGCAATCCGGCAACCGCCGCAGGTATTCTGGGTGTTATGGGAGGTTACAGCAGTATTCCCGATTTCTGGAAGCCTGCTCTTGAAATGGTTGAGGAACTTAAATTCCCCTATACCGATCTTACCTTAAACCAGATTTATAGCTTAAGCTATAAGCACGCAATTGAACTGATTTCTAAAAACGGGGGAGAGGAAAAAGACGGAATTGTAAGCATCAAAGTTCAAAAGCCCGAAAAATTGAGGTTTGAACAATCATTTGAAGGAATGTATCCTGTAAAAGAATTGCTGGTGAGAAAAGATCATCTTGAGGAAAGCATTAAGCTTGATTTTACCGGTAATGGAATTGTTATCCTGGGAAATGTGAAAAGTCAGTGCGGAGTAGCAGAAAGTGATTTTGTTGCTTTACTGGACGTTTACATGGATGGGGTGAAAACTGAACAGATTAGAATGCCTTATGATTATATCGTCCGGAAATATGACATCTACCATAAATATATGCTGGAAAACGGAAATCATACGGTTGAACTGAAATGGATTAATCAGGATCCTGATTTCAGGATTACCCTGAAGTCATATGTCGTTTACGCTGATACTCCTGAAAATCCTTTCAATCCTATAAACTAAAACAGAGATATGACATCCGACAGGAACAAATACACAATCTGCCTGCTGACATTATTGTTGGCAGGTTTGGTATTTCCTGTTCTCTGGGGATGCAAGGAGCAAGCAAATCCTCCCGTTGAGGAAACGTTTGTCCGGCTTTTAACAGACGAGGCACTAGAAAGTGTGATACTTAAGAAATCAATTAACTATGCAGTGCTTCTGCCCGATAATTATAATACCTCTACGGATTCTTTTCCGGTAGTGTATCTGCTTCATGGATTTGGAGATAATGAATCGGCCTGGTATAACGGCGGACGAATCCGCTATTATTCGGGGAAATATTCTTCAGAAATTTCGCCCGCGATTTATGTAATGCCGGAGGGATTCAATTCGTATTATGTGAACCGGTATAATGGAAGATTCCCTTATATGGATATGTTTACAAAGGAACTCCTTCCTGAAATAGATTCTTTGTACCGCACTAAGACAGACCGTTCCCAGCGAGCAGTAATGGGCTATTCCATGGGAGGTTATGGTGCATTGATACTTCCTGCTATGAATCCCGATCTGTTTGGAGTGAGCGTGCAGCTCAGCATGTCGTTCCGTACTGATGAACAATATATGGCCGAATTTTCAGATGGGTTTGATTACCAGTGGGGATCAATATTCGGGGGAGTTGGCACAAAAGGAAGCGATCGTTTGACGGATTATTTCAAACAAAACAGTCCCTTTTATTTTTTTAACGGGGGAGATCATTCACGTTTCAATGAGCTCAGATTTTTTATCGACTGCGGTGATGATGAAGAATCCCTTTCCGTTACAAACAGCGCCCTGCACTGCCTGATGCGCGACAATGATATACCTCACGAATACAGGGTTAGCGACGGGGCACATTCCTGGGATTACTGGCATAATTCCCTTCATGAAGCACTGGTCTTTATGAGTACCGCTTTTCAGAATGAGGATTATCCCGGTTTATCAGCCAATGTTGACGTTGGGGATGCAGTTCCTGAGAATAATATCCGGGTTCTGAAAACAGCAGGATTGACAACCGACCCGCAGATCTTGTTTCCTCCGGCATACGATACTGTTGTGGGAAATTACCCTGTAATTTATTTCATAAACGATTTTGATCCTGGTATCCGGACCAATCAGTCTGCCCTGGTTTTTTCCCTTATGTACAATGCCATGCTGTCGGGAAAAATGATTAAAGCAATGGTAGTTGAAATCCCCTGGGAAATTGAAGCACCTGATGAAAATGATTTGCAGAACATTGTAAAGTTTGTGGATAATGAATTTGCCAGCAGGAAGGAAAGTCGCGGAAGAATGCTCATGGGTAACGGGAAAAGCGGAAATCTGCTGATCTCATTTGTTTTAGACGATACAATAACTTTTTCTTCATGCGTACTTTTTAATGTTTCCATCGATACAAGCGTTAATGTAAGTGAGGGGAGTATTTTTTATTATCTCGACGGTTGCGACATGGGGGAGTCATATAAGGCATATCATAATTTTTTCTTCAGGTTGAGAGATTCCGGAAACGAATTTGAATACCGCATACGACAAGGTGATGATTCCTATCAGTCATTTCTGGCGGGACTTTCAGAATCTTTTCCGGTACTTAAGAAAAAACTGACTATATAAAACTAAACAGTTGAAACGGATACTTTTCCTGATATCGTTGCTTTTTATCTCCACGCAAATTCTGCCGGCCCAGGAGAATTTACGGGTAAGGGAAAGTCTTGGCTTTTTCAGCAAAATTCTGAATCAGGAAGTTAAATATTCGGTGAGTCTGCCAAAGGAATATTTTACATCCA
>CAYOLQ010000113.1:7687-11406 GCA_964404825.1 uncultured Chitinophaga sp. | reverse complement strand
TATATTGTTTTGTAAAAAAAAGCATATTCGGATTTTCTTCAATTACCTTATCATTCCGATACAAAGAACACCAGGGTCTTTTATTCGATCTTGGTGTCGTTTCATTGGTAATATCGGGACTTGCCCGGGTAACAGAAGTTTTGCTTATACCAATTTGATGATGGTCTATGCCATACCAATAATCAAAACCCTGATGTACAGGCAAAAATTCAGGCATATGACCTAAATGCCATTTTCCAATAATCCCTGTTTTATAACCTTTACTTTTAAGCATTTCGGCAATGGTAATTTCATTTAAAGGTAATCCGCCGGAGGAATTTTGAAGAAATACAACGCCACTATTACCTTTTTTATCTTTATTTCCATAAACCCCTGTTCTTATTCCCAATCTCCCGGTAAGCAAAGCCGCCCTGCTTGGAGAACAGACAGCAGCTCCAACATAAAACTGAGTAAAACGCATTCCTTCAGCAGCCATTTTATCCAGATTAGGAGTAAGAATAGTAGGATGTCCATAACAGCCTAAATCTCCATAACCAAGATCGTCTGCAAGAATTATTATAAAATTGGGCAGATTCGATTGTGTCAGTCCAACACCAATATTTGTAAAAAGCAACGAGACTATCGCCAGAATAGTTTTAGTGGTTCTTTTCATCCGTAAAAAATTTGTTAATTATGAAAGCTTACCGTTACAAACTCAAGCACAGATGGTAATGCCGACCGCCAATAATCCCATGTATGAGCACCATCCCGAATTCTGAATTCGTGTGGAATTTCTTTCTTACGCATTGCAATGTGGACAAGAGAATTTCCTTCAAATACCAATGGATCATCATCACCGCAATCGATATACCATCGAACAGCATTTTTCTTATCCTCAGGTATATTATTTATCAATTCCATTATTCCATTACGTTTAAAATATTTTGAAATCAAGGAATCCGGAATAGCGGAATCGTTTGGATAGATTCTTGTCAGTCGTTCTTTTGCCTCCTCAAGTGTAAGAGGAGCTGTTCCTGCACTAAGCGGACAGGCAGCTGAAAATAATTCAGGATGATGCAATGCGTAGATAAAGCTGCCATTCCCTCCCATAGATAATCCTGCAATCGCCCGATATCTCTTACCTGGTCTTATCCGATAGGTCTTTTCAATAAATGGCAAAAATTCCTGAAAGAAAAAATCCTCATAACGCCATTCGCCTTTTGGGTAATTGGCATAACCTCTGTTGGAACCACTTGCATCCGGCATTACAATAATCATGGAGGTCGCACTACCTTCTTTTATTGCCTTATCGGTTATACTCATCACTTCGCCATGTTGAACCCAAGTACTTTGATTATTAGCACCTCCATGTAAAAGATATAAAACAGGATAACTCCGTTGAGAAGTTTCATAATCTGGGGGAAGGTATAGTGCATATTTCCTTTCCATTTTCAATATTTTACTATTCATGGACAGGTTATCAAAAACCTTTCCTTGCTGAGCTATCAGGATAGATGGTATGCTCCAGAAACAAATTAAAAACAATAGTTTTCTCATGCGTTTATTTTCTTTAGGATAAATAACGATTTTAAATTTTGACCTGATTAATTTTGAAATCAGTAATACTTCATGGAACGTTTACAAACTCCAAAACTTTGGGCAGTGCAGAACGCCAGTAAGCCCAGGTATGAGCCCCATCACGAATCCTGAATTCGTGCGGAATTTCTTTCTTACGCATAGCGATATGGACAAGAGAATTTCCTTCAAAAAGAAAATCATCATCACCACAATCGATGTACCATCGGACAGCATTTTTTTTATCATCAGGTATCTTATTAATCAATTCCATAATACCATAACGATTATAATATTTTGAAATCAAGGAATCCGGCATCGCGGGATCGTTTGGATAGATTTTTGTTATTCGTTCTTTTGCCTCCTCAAAAGTAAATGGAGCTGTTCCTGCACTAAGAGGACAAGCGGCTACAAATAATTCAGGATGATGCAATGCATAGATAAAGGTACCATTACCTCCCATAGATAATCCTGCAATAGACCTATATCTCTTTATTGGTCTTATCCGGTAGGTTTTTTCAATAGTTGGCAAAAACTCCTGAAAGAAAAAATCCTCATAACGCCATTCTCCTTTCGGGTAATTGGCATAGCCTCTTTGGGAACCACCTGCATCCGGCATTACAATAATAATTGGAGTAACACTACCTTCATTTATTGCCTTATCGGCTATTCTCTTCACTTCGCCATGCTGAACCCATTCTGCCTGATTTCCACCAGCTCCATGTAAAAGATATAAAACAGGATAACTCCGTTGAGAAGTTTCATAATCGGGTGGAAGATAAATGGCATATTTCCTTTCCATTTTTAATATTTTACTATTTATTGAAAGGTTATCAAAAACCTTTCCTTCCTGAGCCATCAGAATTGACGAAATGCTCAGGATACAAAACAGAAACGATTGCTTTTTCATGTGTGTAGTATTATGTCGTTATTATTTTTGAATTTTGATATTTGAATATGAATATTTTTTATAATACGTCATTCTCAGCTACTTTTTCTCCTAATCCATAATTATATAGACGGGATCCGAACCTTTCCATTGTTTCGGGCATGGGGTAGTGATACAGGCCAAAAGGATCTTGCAGCCCCGAATGTTGTCGCACTTTTTTCCAGTCTTTCCATGAGTCAACCCATCCACACCAGTTCCATCCAATAAAATCAGGACGAGAAAAGGCCCTTGTTGCAAAATCTAGAAATCGTTTAGCCCGAATCTCCTGGTCAGGACAAATAGCACCAACCGGAGACGGCATTTCTTTATAAGGAACACAAAAACTGGAATCTGCATGGAAAAGAGGCTTACCGGTCAATTTTGACCATCGGTTAAGGATTGAACTCTGTTCATCATAATCGCCATAATATTGGTAAGCTATCAAATCAGTATGTTCACAAATTTTAAATACAATTTCATCAGGGGGACAGGTTTGCGCATTTACAATATCTCCAAAGATCAAGTGACTTGTATCGAATTTCCGAATTGCAGCAAGTGATACTGAATAATATTGTTCCAAAATATTTATCAAAAAAATTTGATTATCGGTCGTGTCATCAATTTCAGTGATCCGATAGTTAGAACCCCAGTTTATTGAATTAGACAAATCACGAAATGATGAAAATTGGGTATTATAAACATCATTAAATTTCTTTATTGACGGATATCGCTTGCGCATCAAAGATACATAGACCTTCTTACCGGGTTTATCCGGTCCCATATTCCGCAGTACACGGGGCCAGGTAGGCATCTCAGGTGAAGGACCTCCCCATGGATCCAGTCCGTGTGCTGCTGCATCAAGGTCAGTCATTACCGGACAATCTGTTAAAGTGTATCCCAAAAGAAAAGGATCGGTACTTCTTGGCCCAACCAGTCTTTTGGCAACATTCTCACAATGGTCTTCGAATTCAATCGAAAATACATCAGAAAATGCGTGAGCCTTAGGATTTAACCAGTAAGAGGTATTAACAAAAAAAAGGCCTTGTATGTAGGGAACCTTTAGTTTCCCGAATTCCTCTTTACGTGCGTGTGTCCCAATTGTGTTCATGCCGAATAAGGCAAGGTCCTTCATTACTTTCTTAATAAATCCTTCACGAAAAGAAGGCTCTGAAGGATCCTGAAAACCAAACTCTTTCTTCCAAAAATCAATATTATAATTTTGGAGAAGATACTCAGA
>CAYOLQ010000113.1:0-7587 GCA_964404825.1 uncultured Chitinophaga sp. | reverse complement strand
AACCAAACTCTTTCTTCCAAAAATCAATATTATAATTTTGGAGAAGATACTCAGAATTGGGATGATTAAGTCCGAAAGAGAGGAATGCAGAACCTTCAGGAGTAACAAACCACCACCTATCTGCCTTATGAGTTCGAAAAAAACCTGATGCATTAAATTGAATAGAAGATAGTCCACCGTACCTGTCTAATTTGACTGCATTTAAATTTTCATGCCTATCCATACCTGAAGAGATATAAGGCTGATAGATCTGTTCAGCATAGGCAGACCGATGTTTGAATATGATTCCTGTAAACAAAGCAATCATTGATTTAAATAAGAATTTGCGCCTTGACAATGAATTTATTAAAATTCCCATATTTGAATACACAATTATCAAAATTTTCAAACAAACGTCAGCCAATCCAAAATATTAATTTTCTCCTCCTGGTATAGGAATTGATGAATCTGCCTCATCGAGCCCATCATTCCAATATATCGGAGCAAGGTATAATCCCCCCTCTCCTACTCCGGAGTGACTAACATACCACTTGCCATCTCCGTCTCTTACAACCTCAGCCGCATGAGAATGTATATGCCCGACCCTATCTTCAAGATACCACTGAAATGGATCTTTTGAAGCAAAAATATCAGTTCCAACATATCCTTCACGTGGACCAATGAAAAGGTAATACATATCGCCACGACGGACGACAAATGGGGACTCAGTACCTCCACCTGATTTATGTATGCGCGGATCAACAAAGGCAATTTTTCTTTCGCCCCAATGTACCAGATCCTTACTTAAGCGATAAGCCACCACATGATTACCGCCCCTGTGGTCAGTGTTTGCACAATAATACATAACCCAGTCTTCCCCCACTTTTAAAACCATTGGATCTCTTGCATCAAATCCATCTATAAACAAGGGATTTTCTTTGTGTCTTGTCCAATTCTGATGATCTTGCGAAGTAGCCAGATGCATTCGATAGGTAGCTCCGGTTTTCCCGCCGGCACAATAAAACATATAATAAAGACCATTATATTTTACGACATGAGGTGCCCACAGGTGCATTTCTTTCCAGGGATTCCATTCAACCGGAAAAGGATAATCCGCTTGTTTCCAACCTGTATTCCGCAGGTTATCAGATATTCCGTGTGCAAATCCCTTTCTTCCGCCAATACCATAAAAATGCCAGATTCCAACGTTGTCCCGGATAAAACAATGATCATTGATATTGAACTGATTAAAAAAATTGGTAAAATCCCCTGCAACCACATGTTGCTTTTTGGGTTGAGAATCCCTGGTACCATTCCAGGGCTCCAGCTGAATAAAATCCAGTCCGAATTGAAGACCATCTGAATTAGTCGGTTGGTCCAAAGCAACCATCATCAAAGAATGTGTGCCCTTATTCAGTTTATGCAGGCCAAAGTCAAGCAGATCAGAAGGAGAAAGTTCAGGATTAGACAAATCAAGGGATTCATTAATCAGACGATCATCCATGTAGATTTTGAAATTACCATAGCCAATTCCTTTAATAAATTGTATGCGAAGTTTGTATTCTGTTTCCGTCTCAACAGGCATGGCAAGGGTAAGGGTATCTCCGGGGTTGATCTTGTTCCACCATAATTGTTGCTTCCCCCTCTTTCCACTCCATCCTCCGGTATGAAGACCTTCAACATATAGGGCAGTAGTTTGGCCTCCTGTGCAGGCAATTATTTCCATATCTTCTCCTTCAATACAATTTGTTACACCAAATTTTGAAAGTATCCCTGGATATCCCACACGATCTTCAATTGGCATTTTTGTATATGAATCCTTCTGGTTTTCGGCCAAATACCAGAACATTGTCGTAGTGTACAGCACGGAATCTGATGGTGGGAAAAGCTTCCGGAAGTCTATCTTCATGGATTTTTGAAAAGGAATGTTGTCCGCGATATGCCATCTGTTAAGGCTTTCGCTTTCACGGTGGACCATTGAGCGATCTGTAATGGAATGTGTCTGGAAAGCTTCACTATAAAATTGATTCCCCCATGTACCGTAAAACACATCTATACCATGCCCTGATATCGAAGAAGATTTTTCCTGATCGACAACCAATTTAAATTCACTTTCGTTCCAATCTATTCCTTTAGGATTATAGATATCGATTACTGATCCACAGAATCTTCCCCGACCTTTCGTCTCAAGCGCTGTCCAATCAGATCCTTTCTTATCAGCATCATCTTGTAAATATTTTTCTCTGTGCCATTTGACATGTAACCTCCCGTATTGATCGGCTGGTTTGCTTAAAGGAGCATGTGTAATCTCAAAACTCAGGGTTCTTGCTTTTACCCCATCATTGCATAGGGTGATATTTGCCCCATTTTTAAAAGGCATAAACCAATAACAGTAAAAATGATCCGGAGTCATGCCAGTGGGAAATGTCCGGAAGGAATTCCATCCGGGTGCCGAACCAAAAAAATCTCCAAGGGGTGTAAGCACACTTGGCTGCTTCTCCTTGTCCCAATAAATAGCCATCAAAAGTTCCCGAAGAACATCACGGTCTTCAGGTGCATCTGGAAGTTCTCTCACTTTTCCCATGTTATTGCTGGCTTCAAGTGTTCCCTGTCTTAATAATGTAGAGGGTATGAGTTTACCCAATTCAAGAGATACCTTCAACGATGTAATTGCACGGGGGCCATTCTCACTAAAGATTGTGATTGTTTCACCAGGATTTATGGTCAGTTTTTTTATTGCAGTCTGAATGTCCTTACGGAGCTCTCCCGGAGGTTGGCCTCTCTTGCCCAGGATGTTATCAACCTTTTCAAGAATATCTAGTTCATCTTTCCCTAATTCAGATTGGAAGGCCGGTAGCTTAGTGCCTTCTTCAAAACTGGTGAATCCGAATTGACAAATTTCACCCCAATTTTTTTCAGCAACAATCCTGCATGATTTCTGATAAGGGATTGGAATCATAAAGTTGAGGCTCCTTCCGGTTTGAAATACCAGATTTTGAAACTTCCTTCCCCACAACCTGAATAAATCCGAAAACGAATAATTCAATACAGGTTTTTCCCCACCATCCAAAAAAATCATTAGCCGTCCTTCTCCGGGCAGAGCAGTCCAAATTCGTGTAATAACTCCGGGCCCTTCCATTTCGGCTAGAACATACTTATCGCCTTCCATCCGGATATATCCATTTCCATCAGCATTGGCTTCCCGGTCTATATTTTTCCCTGAAGTTTCATCATGTCTGCTGCTGCGATTATAGCCCGACCACTGCCCACTAAACTCACCTTTATCAGGAAGCTCAGCCAGATGTTCCAAATCTACCAAACGATTTACCAGATCCGGATAGCTCAGTTTCTGTTGAGCTATCACAGACGTGCAGAAGAGAAGCAAAGTGATAAATAAAATTTCTATTCTTTTAAATGGAATTCTATTCTCAATATCTTTTATTCTACACCTTGTAGATGCTAAAACAGGTACCATAATGACAATTTTATATTGCTAATCTAAAAGCAGTTGCGCAGTTTTGTTTGGCTTCGGAAGTACAATCGCTGATGTGATTATTTTTCATTTCACTTCAGCTTTACGCTTCCTCAGGTGAACCTGTAAGCATTCCGCGAAGTACATAATTGATTACAATACGCCGGCCATCTTACATTTGTAACTTTTAATTCTTTTATTAGTCCAATCAAGTCTTTTCGAAAGCCATTCTCATCGGCAAAAGAAGAACCGGGATCATATAAGTCCCCATAGACTATGTTTCTGATTGGTTCTAAAAAGGCACCATAAATGTCCGGATTAATCACGCCAATCTTTCTGTCTATATCAATTTTAACAGATGCATTTTGTGCTTTTACTCCTGCAAAATTGAAAAACACCAATACAAGCAACACAAACACTCTGTGAATTAATAGTTTTGAATTCATAAAAACTATTTGAAAATTTCAAATACCTTACGACAACAAATAATGACCACTTTCATAAACAATGAATTAGGACCGTTCAATATAGAGGGGATCTTACTTGGTAACCCAAAGTGGATTTTGTACGAGATTTTTATTTCTATCGACTTCGCCACCCGGAATGGGTAAATAATTCCACTTTTCTGCAATATTAGTTACTGCTCTGCTTGCATAGTAATTAGCCCTGGTTTTATAAATTGCCTTCACCAAGGGATTCGCTTGGGCAATAACCTCCTTAGCCGGCAAGCTGGTTACAGTTTGAACCAGAATGCCCCAACGGATAAGATCAAGTTTTCTTCCAATACTTTCCCCAACCAGTTCTTTTCCAATTTCTCCCCGAATAAGCTGACGAAGTTCTTCCTTTGATTTTCCTGCTGGTAGGTTGGCCAGTTTGGCCCTGTTTCGGATTGTGTTAACAGCATTATATGCAACTGAAGTTGGTCCGTTTAACTCGTTCTCTGATTCTGCAAGAACCAGGTAAGTATCACCAAGACGCATATAGATATCATCTTTTCCGGAATTTTGCTTTGCCATAGGATTACTGCTATCCATCAGTGGATCTTCAACTGGAAGAGGGACTTCCATGTATTTCAAACACCAATTATAATTTGTTTTTTTCCCGAGAATATAATCAACCACAGTATATTTTCTTCTGATATCCCCTGTTTCATAGGTATCAACAAAGCTTTGGAATAAACACCAGGCACCAATTCCATTAAACCAAACCGGAACTGGTGTAATTGCTGATTCATAGGCTGCTGTTGGCCGATATTGATTGGGTAATTCAGCAGTTAGTGCATCCTGTTTAAATTCAATCCCAAATATTATTTCCTTATTACCTTCATTTGATGCACGAAATATATCTCCAAAATTTGGAAGCAAAATGTGTGGTGAATTTGAGATAATCTCAGATGCTTCTGCTTTTGCTTTTGCCCAATCTTTCTGCCAGAGATAGATCCTGGCTTTAAGCATTTTTGCTGCCCACTTTGTTGCCCTTCGGCTATTGCTTCCCCAGGTGGTAGCAGGAAGCACACTTTCTGCCTCTGCCAGGTCTGTCAATATATTTTTAAGAATTGTAGTGGCAGGAGTTTTTGAAATTATTGAAACTACATCAATTTCGAGCTCATCTGTCCAGAAAGGAACATCACCCCAGTTTGTTACCAGATAGTAATATAACATTGCCCTCAAATATTTGGCTTCACCAATAAGCTGACTTTTTACAGTGGCATCAAGCTTTGATTGATCGATCCTTGAAATTACCAGATTGGCATCACGTATCCCCTTATACAACCGGTCCCAATAATCAAGATTCCTGGAATCATACGCTGTCCCCTCATATACTCCACTAATCATTCCCGCGAACATTACAGCCCGTGGTGAAAAGAATTGGTCAGTTCCAATGTTCAGGTGATTGATCAGACTGGAGTGAAGTATAGCATCATTAAATCTGAAGTAGATGCCATTGATGCCAGTCAGGCACTCTTCTTTTGTATTAAAGTACGTATCGGCAGACAGGTTCCCTCTTGGATCCTCGGTAAGAAACTTTTCGCAGGAGGAACACAGGAAAAAAAGTACGATTACTAATATAATATTTTTCATCTTTTCATTTTTTACAGGTTAAAAAACTGTTTCTCATTCAAAAGCTGATGTTAATTCCAAACACGTATGATTTATTATTGGGATATACAACATTGTCATATCCCCTTAATGTATCATCCGTTCCGAATTGACTCACTTCAGGATCATAATTTAAATATTCTTTATTTTTCAGAAGGAAAAGATTGGTTCCGGTAAAGTAGATGCGGAACTCATTATATAAATTTCCAATTTTAGGCAAAACATAGCTTAATTCTATGGTTTTCAGCCTTAAATAGGATCCATCCTGAATGAATTTATCGTTGGAATTCAGTATTTTAGTTGCAACACCGGCACCTGGCCATTGAGCTCCCTGAGGATTTGCTTTTGTCCATTGTAATGCAGTTACTTTATTGTAGGAGTTAAGAACGTTACCCCCACTTTCCAAAGAACTGCTGTTAAACAACCTGGTATTATATAAATCATTACCATAAACCCCTTGGAAGAATAAGCTTAAACCAAAATTTTTGTACCTCAGGTTATTTTGTAGTCCTCCAAAAAATTTAGGATTTGCGTTTCCAATAATGCTTTCGTCAAGTTCATTTATCACCCCATCAGGCACTCCATTAGGACCTGCGATGTCTTTGAAAACCATATCACCAGTTTTTTTTTTTTTTTTATCAAATGTATAACCAACGAAAATTCCCAAAGGTTGACCTTTAATAAGTTTTCCTGTCAATGCCCGGGAAGGTGCTGGTAAACGAAAGGTCTCTATGTACTCTTTTTTACCCAGGTCAAGGATTTTATTGCGATACTGAGAAATATTTGCAACTATTTCCCAGCTAAAGTTCGGTTTTGAAATTATTTTAGCATTGATCAATGCTTCATATCCCAGATTTTGCAGGCTTCCAATATTTTGCAGTTGGGTCTGGAAACCTGTAAAATATGGAACTTCCACATCAAACAATAAATCAGTTGTTTTTTTGTAATAGTAATCAAATTCAACACTTAATCTGTTATTTAAAAATCCTGCTTCAAGGCCTAAGTCAAATTGCCCGGTTGTTTCCCATTTGATATTGGGATTTTCCAATGAACCTTGTATGACTCCGGTATATAAAGTGTTATTTATAATTCCCTGCAGTGTTCCAAGTTTTGACAGGGTAACGAAAGTGGGAATTCCCTGATTCCCGGTAATCCCATAACTGGTTCTTAATTTCAGTTTAGAAAATACTCCGATATCTTTGATGAATGGTTCTTCTGAAAGTTTCCAGGCAAACGCTGCAGAAGGAAAGTTTGCCCATTTATTGTTTTTCCCTAACCTGGAAGATCCGTCACGTCTATAAGATGCAGTAAAAAGATATTTCTTATTTAGTGAATAATTCATGCGCCCCAGGAAAGAGACAATGTTCCATTCATTGTAATCAGAAGTAATTGTTCTGAACTCTGAGTCTGTAAATTCCAATGCATAGAATTTTGTGACATCATTAAGAATTTTCTCACCTGACAGAAAACTTGATTCACCTCTGAACGACTGGGAAGTAAATCCCAAAATAGCATTAAAATCAGAATTCTTCATTTGTTTGTTAAAACTCAGGATGTTTTCATTCAGAAATGTTGTCTGCTTATTGTTGTCAATGCTACCAAAACCTCCCAAATCCTGTGCAGCACGATCGGGCCTGCTTCCTGGCAAATAGACCTGAGTCTTGTTAAAACCTAAATCAGTACTTAAAGAAGATTTAAAATTGAGCCATTTAAAAATTTGGAACTCAGCATTACCGTTTATCATCAACCTCTCGTTGATTGTTTCATCCGTATTCATATTAGCAGAGGCTATTGGATTATTAAACAAAAATCCACTATCATATTTATAAGTGTACCCTCCTGTTTCATCATAAACACTGAGTAGAGGACTTAAAGTTGTTAATTGTCCTGCAGAATATTTAGGATTATCTGTAAATCTGTGACTGTACTTGAAGGATACATCCATTTTTAAAAAATCGGAAACTTTTTGTTCCAGGTTTAAACTTAGATTATACCTCTCGAATTCATTTGATAAATTGATACCCTCCTGTTTAAAGA
>CAYOLQ010000112.1:0-11468 GCA_964404825.1 uncultured Chitinophaga sp. | reverse complement strand
TCAGATCCCGGGGCAAAAATCCATCTGAAACGCATATCCACCGAAAAAGCATTGTAATTCTGGTTCAGATCCCTGTCGAAACCGGGATCTTCAATTATTGATCCGTCCTGTTGCAACTGATAATAAATAAGGTTTTCAGCGCCTGACCAATAGTGTCTGACACGCAGATTTACTCCCATTTTGTTGTTAATAACATAAGAAAGGCCCATAACATTTTCGAAGGAATGAACATTTCTTTTTGCAAAGTATATTGTATCTTCATTTTCAGATAGGTCTGCAAAGCCAAAATCTCTTATAAAATTCTCGGCATTTATATCATAACTTAATCTGAATCTCTGACCAAGTCTGAGATTCAGATCAGCTTCCATCATTGACCCGTAGCCTTCATGGTCAGTCTGGTTGTACAGTGTAAACTCAGTATCGCCAAATAATTTTTTCCTGGAATCGCTTTGTGCATATCCTGAAATAAAAATAAATCCGGGCATAACAAAGTATCGACCATCCACATGGGTTTCATAATAATCGTTTCTTTTGGTATGAACACCAAGAAAAACTCCCCCTACATAATTATTTTTAAACATTGCTACCACTGAATTTGTCAATTCGCTTCCAACCCTGTCCCAGGGATTATAAACCCTCAGCATCTGCCATTCCGATTCGAAATGTACTTCCTTAAAAATTCCGAAAGGTTGAGTAATGTTATAATTCAGTTCAACATTTGTCAATACCTCATTATTTCTCCTCATGTAACCCAAATCATTGATATTCAGCCTGTCATTCAAAACAGACTGGGAAATTTCGAACATAAACTTTCCTTTAATCCTTTGCAATCCAAGAACAACACCATATCCGGTTTCTTTTTCATTCTCTTTCCGGTAGCTGATTCCTCCCCTGCCGATAAGAGCGTAGGTCTTACTCTTGTTTTTCAGTTGAAAATCGTAGGCCGTAGTGTTAGCCAGAAACGGATCCCCCGCCATCGCAACATTTGTATTTAAAAGGCTGAAATAAGAATTATTTTTCAGGGATTTATCCACAACCGACACATTATAATTTGTAAACGGTTGTACAATTATCTCGCGGGAGGTTCCGGCAATTGTGTCTTTCAGACGTGCAGAGGATGGCAGAGTCATTGCATTTAAAAAACCTAATCCCCAGCCACCTGATGTGCGCCCTGAAATTTTCGTGGCATTAAGAAGTTGTGTTTCCGATGGGTTATAATCAACAATCTCGTTGGTATTCAGGGCATCTTCGGCCCTATAGGCAAACTTTGGTGCAGCACCAATTCTGCGGGAATAAAAGAGGCCGCCGCGACCAAACATTTCCGTCCCTTCAGTAAAAAATTGCCTCTTTTCATCATAAAACAATTCATAGGGCGATAAATTAAGCTCTTTATCATCGGATTGAATTTGTCCAAAATCGGGAACCAGCATCATGTCGAGAGTAAAACTCTCATTCAATCCGTATTTCAGATCCATCCCTCCCTTGTAAATAAAGTCGGCTTTAGCCGGATCTCCTTTTAGCTCAAGGTAAGTAGCCGCATAAGGACTCAATGATAATCTTACAGGCGGCTGGATATCACGAATTCCGGTCATTGTGCCCTGCTGGTCGATAAATCCGTCAACCTCTCTGCTTACCTGATTCCAGGTATTATTCGAATTGTATCTTCGTATTCGCCTGAACATATTCATACCCCAGGTATGTTCGGTTACATCAGGAATCCGGAGCGCACTATATGGTATTCTCATCTCTACCGACCATCCCTTTTCATTAATAGTGGCAGCACTTTCCCAAACAGCATCCCAACTCTCATCTTCAATATCCTGCTCGTTCTTTATAGCCTTCATATCCATCTGCACGCCGGAGGGGGTTATAAAAAAACCGTATGCAAGAAGTCCCTGATTATACGGATCCAAATACACTCCGAAAAAATCTGCGGATCCCATATCATCCCTCTCCGTTAAAAAATTATATATGCTGTCGGGAGCAGTATCGTAAAGCATTGCGCCTATATAAACAGCATCCTGATCATACTGAAACCAAACTTCGCTTTTCTGCATAGAAGGCGCTCCGTTATAAGGCTGGAGCTGCACAAAATCTTTTGCAGGTATGGCATTCATGTATTCTCCGGGACTAAGAATACCGTCTATCCGAACAGGAGTAGTGATTTTAAACACTTCCAAATTTTTCTTTATCTGAGCATTCAGGAAAAAAAATGGATATAAAGTTGATATCAGGAGTACAAAAAAAGCTTTCATCCGGGGAAATTTGAAACGATAGACAAAAATGGAAATAAAAATAATGTAAAACCAGAATTTTTCATTTTTTGGTATTTCAATTTTTCCTTCCGGGAGTGGTTTACAGATTATCTGGAACAAAATGCGTAACTTGCGAACATTTCGCACCCATTTTTCTGGCCCGATATGCTAAATCAGACGGGACAGAATTATTCTAATTCCTTAAAACATAACGGATGAGCAAGAATTTAAGATCGCTGATGTTCAGAGTGTGGTACTGGTATATCAGCAAAATTGATGCTGATAATGAAATAGTTTTTATGAATTACGGATATGAAGATCCCGGCCAGAAAATAAAACTTGATCCCGAGGATGAGCCAAACCGGTATTCGATACAGTTGTACCACCGTCTTACCAGCGCTGTAAACCTGAAAAACAAAAGTATTATTGAAGTTGGTTGCGGACGTGGTGGTGGTCTGGCATATGTTGCCAAAACCTTTAGTCCATCAGCTGCTCTGGGAATCGAGATTGAGCAAAAAGCTGTGGATTTTGCAAACAAATATCATAAAGAAGAAGCGCTGAGCTTCATACAAGGCGATGCGCATTCCCTGCCGCTGGAAAGTAATAAATATGATGCACTCATAAATGTTGAATCCTCTCATCGATATCTCGATTTTGATAAATTTCTTTCAGAGGTATCAAGAGTTCTCAGGCATGATGGATATTTTTTATATACCGACTTCCGGTTTCCGGCTGAGATGGCCCGGTTAAAAGAATCATTAAGCGTTCATGATTTTAAACTCATTGATGAACAGATTATAAATAAAAATGTAATTACTGCCTTACAGCTCGATACTCCCAGGAGGAGAAATCTTGTTGAAAAACTCATTCCGGGATTTCTGCAGAAAACGGCGCTGAACTTCTCAGGTGCAGTTGATTCACCAACATATAACCAGATACTTTCAGATGAACTGGTTTATTATGTATACATATTTCAGAAAAAGGGAGAGGTAAAACCCGTAAATCCTTAATATTGCTATAAGGCCAAATATTCCCGGCTATATTGGATGGAATTTGCAATTAGATACCGGGATTGCCTCTTCAATTAATTTCTACCGATATGAAAAAACTATTTTTCCTTGTTTCAGGCATTGTGCTAATGAGCTGTGCTCAGATAATAGCTCAGATTGTTCCTGTAGGAAACGGAAGTTATACTAAAAATTTCCCGGGAGTGGATGCGGCTGCACGAAACGACTACCCCTCCGGAACACCCCAGATAAGCGGAAACGCGGCAGGCAGGCCCGTACCGACTAACGATTGGTGGTCGTCCCTTATTAAATCAGACCATGCAAATAATCTTTTCAATTACCCCCTGGCAATGCGTACAGTTAATGCAGGGCTTGTAGTAAGTTATATTGTTCCGCCATCAGGAGCAAACGGGAGCAGTAGTCCTATGGATGATATCCTTCCCATAACCGTTGGTGTTACAGGACTTAATGCGGTGAAATGCACAGTTTCTGACTATTCCGACTGGACTGTTACCATGTCGTGGAACGATGGGACTCATGAATTTCAGGCTACATCTGGAATTGCTATGCCCTTTCTGTATTTTACAAAGAAAACCACGGATGTTGCACAGGTAAATGTAACTCAGGGTACAGTAGTAATTAATAATGAGATGCTTATCATTACCGATGCACGAAATGGTTCCGATTTTGCAGTGTACGCTCCGACGGGCAGCACATGGACAAAGAATGCAAGTGTTTATACTTCAACACTAAATGGGAAAAATTACTGGTCAATGGCGTTTATACCACCTACAGCCGCCAGTATTCCGGCTGTTGCTGATGAATATAAAAAATACGCTTACGTTTTCCCTCTAAATACAAGCGTTGCATGGGAATTCAACGAATCCACCTCCAAAGTATCCAGCACTTTTACCGTTACAACCGATGTTAAAGAGGGATCCGCATCGAATGTTCTCATGGGTCTTTTACCTCATCAGTGGTCGCATCTGGCCCTTTCATCACCTGTTCCTGCCGGATATTCATATCCTTCCATACGCGGACAGATTAAAACACTCGACGGAAACAGTTTTACTGTTGAAAATACATTTTATGGCATTCTGCCTACACTGCCATACCTCAGCAACTACAGCGATGGTTTTAGTCCTGCAACACTTAACGAAAAAGTCAGTCAGCTTGAAAATGACGGTCTTGCCACCTGGACCGACTCCTACAATGAAGGACAGGTGATGAACCGTCTGATACAAACAGCCCGCATTGCCGACCAGATGGGCAATACCATTGCACGTGATAAAATGGTTGAAACAATTAAGGCAAGACTTGAGGACTGGCTGAAAGCTGAATCGGGCGAAGTTGCTTTCATTTTTTATTATAATACTTCATGGTCAGCACTTCTGGGATATCCCGCCGGTCATGGTCAGGATACAAACCTTAACGATCATCATTTTCACTGGGGATATTTTATTCATGCAGCTGCTTTTATTGAACAATTCAGTCCTGGCTGGTCGGCTCAGTGGGGAGAAATGATAAATCTGCTTGTGCGTGATGCCGCATCACCGGATCGTAATGATCCCTTATTTCCATTTTTAAGGAGTTTCAGTCCTTTTGCCGGGCATTGCTGGGCGAATGGTTTTGCAACATTTCCATTCGGGAACGATCAGGAATCGACATCTGAAAGTATGCAGTTCAATTCTTCCCTCATTCACTGGGGAAGCATTACGGATAACAAAGCAATCCGCGATCTGGGTATTTACCTTTATACTACCGAACAAACGGCAATTGAAGAATACTGGTTCGACACCCAAGAACGTAGTTTCAAGCCCGAATATAATTTCAGCCTCGCTTCCAGAGTTTGGGGAAACGGATATGACAACCAGACTTTCTGGACAGGTGATATTGAGGCTGTGTATGGAATTGAGATGTATCCTTTTCACGGGGGATCACTTTATCTTGGACAGGATACTGTCTATGTGAAAAAACTTTGGGATGAAATAACCAAAAATACAGGTATCCTGACGAATGAGGTAAATGTTAATCTCTGGCACGATGTGATGTGGGAATACCTTGCATTTATTGATCCTCAGGCCGCAATCGGTTTGTACGATTCGTATCCGGAACGTTCCCTCAAATTCGGGATCTCCGATCCTCAGACATACTACTGGCTGCACTCCTTTAATGCTATCGGAAGGGTTAATACCTCCATAACAGCTGATTATCCAGTTGCTGCTGCATTTTATAAAGACGGGAAAACAATCTATGCAGCACATAACTATTCCGAGAATCCTCTCACAGTTACCTTTTCAGACGGTTATATCCTTGAGGTTCCGGCAAAAAAGATGGCAACCAGCAAAGATATTGATGCATCAGGAATCATGTCGGCCGATTTTTATCAGGCTTTTGCAAAGGGAAGCGTAAACCTCAAAGTTGATATTACAGGAACAGGAGTAACAAAAATTGAATTTTCTGATGGGAACAACCTTATCGGAACACTTACCGATGCTCCTTTCATTCTGAAAGCATCAAATCTTGAGTTGGGAATTCATAAGTTTTACGCAAGAGTGTATTCAGGGGATTTGTTTAATGTTACCAATATTATTTCCGTACAGGTTGGAAATCAGGTTCCATACACCGGAAATTCGTTTGAAATTCCCGGAACCATTGAGGCGGGGTTATATGATAAATTTGAAGGAGGACGGGGTCAGGGAATTTCATATATTGATGTATCCCAATCCAATGAAGGTGACTTCAGAACCTCTGAATATGTTGATGCAGGTTATAGCACCACAGAAGGTGCAACTGTTGGCTGGATCGCAGCAGGAGAATGGATTGAATATACTGTGGATGTAGCAACTTCAGGTAAATATAATCTCAGTTTGCGTTATGCCTGCGGAAATCCGGCTGGCGGCGGACCATTCCATATTGAACTTAACGGGAAAGCAATAACGCCTGCCATTCCCATGGCAACAACCGGAACAACATGGAATACATGGGTAAATAAAACAATTAATAATCTGGAAATGCCTTCAGGACGACATATTCTGAGACTGGCATTTGATAACGGCGAGTTTAATCTTGGTAAGATGATTTTTACATATTCTGCCCCCCTAGGTTATAGTCCGCCTCAGGCAAACGCAGGAACAAATGTCAAGGTAATTATACCGGAAACTACCGGAGTACTTGATGGTTCATTAAGTTCTGATCCGGAAGGTCAAACCTTAAGCTATCTGTGGGAGCAGATTTACGGACCATCTGTAATCGGGTTTTCGGATAATACTTCTGTTTCACCCGGAATCTCCAATCTGGAAAACGGCATTTACCAATGCCGTCTTACTGTAAGCGATGGAACCTACACCTCGCAATCGGAGGTTCTGGTAATTGTAACCGATCAGGTTAACCTGGTACCTTATGTATCACTTACCTCACCTTCGGAAAACAGCGAATTTTACGAGGCTAAATCTATTGAACTTACGGCCAGTGCCATTGATCTGGATGGCAGTATTTCCATGGTTGAATTTTTCGATGGAGAAAATAAACTCGGAGAAGACATTACCAGTCCCTTTGGCTTTATCTGGTCAGGCGGAAGCATTGCAAATCATATTATTACAGCAAGGGCCACTGATAATAACGGAGCCATAACTATTTCAGCACCTCTGACGGTAATCATTACACCTTCGCCATCCTGCGAGGGCGGGCCGGTTAGCGGGGACTATAAATACAGATTTAGTGTGGATAAAAATAATCCATACCTTACATTTATACCAGGTAAAACCGGTGTTGGCAGTAATACCTGTATTTTGTATTACAGCACCAGCTCATCAGGACCATTCCCGGGGATCATTGTTAAACCGGATGTTCCATATCGTATTACCGCCAGTGAGGGAAGTATTATCTATTTCTATTATACGTATTCGTATCCCGGTTCCGGTGAACGGAATACCTTAGATGCGAAGCATAGTTATGAAATAGGAAGTTGTGGTGGAAGTGATCCATACCTCACAGTTCTTGTATCAACTCTGAATGTGGCAGCAGGAGCAAACAGTAAAGCTACTTTCACACTCGACACGAATATTGATATCACCTTATCGAGTGATCAGAGCTGGCTGACACTCAGCACCAGTCTTGTAAATAAGTATTCAACAATTACCGTAACCGCTTCAGCCAATCCTACTGCAGTTCAACGTACCGCGAATGTAAGTATTTCAGGGGATGGGGTAAGTTCAAAAACAATATCGGTTAAGCAAGCCGCAGGATCAACAGCGGTTACCGGGGTTTTGAATGATGAAATTACCCTTTACCCGGTTCCTGTTAGTGACAGAATATTTATAAGCGGTTTAAAGGGAGAGTCGGTAGCCGGAATTTATAATGTGTGTGGTAATCTTTTACTAACTGAAAAGATTAATACAATCACCGGAGAGATTAGTCTGAGTAACTTATCAAAAGGTGTTTACATTATTAAGATACAGACAATGGGAAAACAGATTATTAAGCAATTTGTGAAATTATAAGCCTTGTTTGCTAGTCCTTCTGTGGCTTTCTGATGTAATTCTTTTTACTCAGAAAGCCTCAGACAGACTTATTTAGAAAAATCGAGCCAGAAACTACCTTCATCATAATCCACCACAACCTGACTTTTATTTTCAAAACGAAAGTTATTCATGAGCAATGATATTTCCTGTTTCAAGGATATAATAGTATTATCAATAAGGTCTTTACGAAATCCCCTCTCTTCAAGGGCCAGAACAAGGTCCATTGACACAATCCTGCTTATTACCTGTCCGAATTCAACGAGTTTTCTTTGAGGGAACTGCATATCTACTTCAAAATTTACCATTTCTCTTAAACGGTCGGCTGCACCTGAGGCATATCCCTTTAAAAAATTGTAAAAACTTTTCTCTTTCGTGTTTTTCATAATTTTCAGAACGGCATCTGCAATCTGGTGATATAAAATGTCGTTCGAACCTTCGAATATCTGGAACGGACGACTATCAACCACTGCTCTGCCGGCAATATGATTGATTTTATATCCCTTGGCACCAACAAGTTGCAGCAGAGACTGGGCAGACTCCTGCATAATATCCGAAGTAACGGTTTTTATAATATTGGCCTCAAGACCCAGAGAAGCCAGATTGTTTTCGGTACCTGCCACCTCACCCGATTTAAGACAGAATGCTGAACACACTGTGTAATTAGCCTGAAGTCTGGATAGCCGCTGCTGAACCTGGTCGTAATCGAACAGATTCCTGTTACCTACAAGCCGGGATTTAGTATGTTTGATGGCTTCATCCAGATTGCGTTTGATAAAACCCAGACCCATTGCCGGAAACTGAAACCTGCTCCTGTGAAGCATATCAAGCAGCATCTGAATACCATTCGAGTGCGGAATAAGTTTTTGTTCTTCAGGAATGAATACATCTATTTTATTTCTGCCATAGGGAATCTGATAAAGACCAAGGTTTTCGAAGTACTCTTCAACAACAATTTTTTGCCCCGGAGCGCTGACGTCACAAATGAACATATCAATATCTCTCATAAGACTACCTGAATCGGTTCTTTTCCGGGCTGTAAGAATCCAGAAATCAGCCATTCCCGTTAAACCGGCCCAATGCTTCTTCCCCTCCAGGTGAAAAACCCCGTTTTGTTCGGAAAAGGAAGTATGCATGCTCAGCGCATCGCTTCCAAATGCAGGTTCAGTAATCATCAACCCCCCCATGGTGCTGTCGTTCAGAAACCGATTAAACACCTTAGGTTTAAGAGTATTCTGACCATATTTGGCCAAAGGTTGTATGAAAAGGGCATTATTAATACCGAGAGTCAGCGAAAGAGCAAGTGATTCATAAGAAGCAGCGGAAATAAATGCAATATTCTCTTTTACATTTCCCCCGAAACCTCCGTACTCCTTGGGAATACAAAGCGAAAGAGGATTACCTGACATCAGTTCTTTTAAAACCGAAGGAGGTATGCCGCGTGTACTGCAAAACTGATCGATTTTATCTTCCTCGTGAAATGCGCGATGCATGCTGGCCTGAAACTCATTAAGCAATTGCATGAAAGTTGTATTCCTGAAACGGTGCAGTTGTGATGGTTTTCTGCTTATCTGCTGAATATCTGACATCTATAAAATATAAGGATTAGAAACCATAGTATTATAATTACCACGGATAACAATCCCGGCCTCATTATGTTTATACCGAAAGAAACAAAGCACTTAAAACCACATAAGAACAGTATCAATTGCAAATGAAATTGTACCTGTTTGGAAAATAAAGTTGATTATATTTGTGAAAAACAGGATTCTGAATTGTCTGATATAAGTGGGGTTTACATCCAAATCCTGAAAACTGCAATCCTAACGAACACAAAGAATCAATTGAAGATGAAGAATTCTCCGCATATACTGCTTATTCTGATTGTTTTACCGTGTTTAATATCGTGTAAGCAAAAATCAAATCCGGTAAAAGAAAAGCCTCCTGTAACTGTTAATGTTTTGATTGCCGGAAAAGTTAGTTTTCCGACAAGTATTGAAGTAAATGGAACAGCTCTTTCAGAAGAATCGGTTGACATTTATCCTGAGGTGAGCGGACGCCTCACCTATCTGAATATCCCCGACGGCGCTTCAGTTTCCAAAGGAACAATTCTCGCGAGGATAAACGATGCTGAACTTCAGGCTCAGCTTGAACAGCAAAACATCCAACTGGCACTTGCAGAAAAAACCGAACAACGCATGAATGCCTTATTGGCGGTGAATGGTGTGAATCAATCTGAGTATGATGCCGCACTCAGCCAGGTAAATACCATAAAGGCAAATATAAATGTACTTAACGCACAAATCGATAAAACCATTGTCAGGGCAGCTTTTAGCGGGAGGCTTGGTCTTCGTCTTGTGAGCCAGGGTGCATTTGTAACCACCCAGACTTTGCTTGGAACATTGCAGCAGACCGATAAAATAAAGATTGACTTTACCGTTCCCGAGATATATTCTGATTTGGTAAAGGTTGGAAATACAATAACAATTCTTACAAACGATTCAAAAGAAAAATCAACAGCAGTTATCAGCGCCATTGAGCCCAGGATAAACCCTGAAACAAGAAATATAAAGGCCAGAGCCAGACTGGAACATGGGAATATAAGTCCCGGGGCATTTGTAAAAGTAACACTTGACAAAAGTCAGCCGGGAATTTTAGTTCCTTCAAATGCAATAATACCTAATGCCAATTCGAATCAGGTAATTCTTGTAAAAAATAATAAAGCGGTTTATACAAATGTAGAAACAGGTATCCGGAACGTTGAAGCGGTTGAAATTCTTAAAGGAATTAATCCCGGAGATTCGGTTATTGTGAGCGGAGTATTGTTTGTAAGGCCTAATGCTGCGATCCGTATCGGGAAAGTTGATTCCAGTTTCAAAGAAGTAACACAGGTATCTAAAGAAAGTGAAAAATGAATATTTCGGAATTATCACTAAACAGACCTGTGTTTGCAACGGTGATGAATTTATTCATCATCCTTTTCGGTATTATCGGTTATTATTTTCTGGGTGTACGTGAATATCCCGCCATTGATCCCCCGGTAATATCAGTAAGAACTTCTTATATAGGGGCAAACGCTGATATTATTGAAAGTCAGATTACCGAACCTCTTGAAAAAGCCATTAATGGAATACCGGGTATCCGTACCATTTCTTCATCAAGCACAGTAGGCGGAAGTAATATTACTGTTGAGTTCAACCTTAACTCAGATCTTGAAACGGCAGCTAACGATGTACGCGATAAGGTAAGTCAGGCAGTCAGAAATTTACCGCAGGATATTGACGCACCACCTGTTGTTACCAAGTCTGATGCAAACTCGGATTTTATCATTCTTATGGCGGTTCAGAGCCCGGGCAAGGGACTTCTGGAACTAAGTGATTATGCAGAAAATTTTCTTCAGAATAAATTTCAGACTATCCCCGAGGTAAGTTCAGTAAATATTATCGGAGAGAAACGTCCGGCTATGCGATTATGGGTTGAGCCCGATAAAATGAATGCTTACAATGTAGCTTTTAATGATATTACGAATATTCTCAGAAACGAAAATATTGAAATTCCTTCCGGTAAGATTTATGGGGACAAAACTGAATTAATCATAAGAACCAAGGGAAGGCTTAGTACCGAAAAGGAGTTCAGCGACCTGATTATCAGGGAGGATGCAGACGGGATTATACGACTCAGCGATG
>CAYOLQ010000111.1:0-11618 GCA_964404825.1 uncultured Chitinophaga sp. | reverse complement strand
TAAATTGTTCGAATTGGATGTTTTTTGGGGTATTGATGTGGGATGGGGTAACGGGGTGACGGAGGTAACGGGGTTTGAGGTTATAAAATAATTCCTCTGAGTTAACTATAACAGCCCTCTCTACCCGGAGTAGGGCTGGGGTCGGACAAAGCCCCGTTACCCCGTTACCTCGTTACCTCGTTACCCCGTTACCCCGTTACCCCGTTACCCCGTTACCCCGCTAACTCATCAATTCTACTCAAGACCTTGGATGAAAACTAATTATCGTATTCCTGAGGTATTCGCGGTCGAGATGAGTGTAGATTTCAGTAGTTAGAATGCTTTCGTGTCCGAGCATCTCCTGAACAGCCCGCAAATCAGCTCCTCCCTCTATAAGATGAGTTGCAAACGAATGGCGGAATGTATGCGGACTCACATGTTTTTTGATTCCGGTTTGGACAGCCAGATTTTTTATAATGGTGAAGATCATTACCCGTGTAAGCTTGTTTCCTCTCCGGTTTAGAAATAGTATATCACGACTGTCTTTTCTTACATCCTGCAAAGCGTTCCGATCGGGCAGGTAATTATTGATTTCAAGAATTGCCTTCCCTCCTATCGGAACCAGTCGTTCTTTGTTACCCTTACCAATTACTCTGATAAAACCTTTTTCAGGAAATATATTGGAAATCCGCAACTCCGTTAACTCAGAAACACGGAGACCACAACTGTACAAAACTTCCAGAATAGCCCGGTTTCGGTGACCTTCAGACTTACTAAGGTCAACACCGGAAATGAGTTTATCGATTTCCTCAACACTTAAAACCTCCGGAAGTTTTCTTCCGATTCTGGGGGTTTCCAGCAATTCCGTTGGATCCTTTATGATTTTATCCTCTATCAGGAGAAAGCGATAAAAGGCTTTTATACCGGATAATACCCGTGCCTGCGTACGTGCACTTGCACCCAGTTCGTTAATCCATTGCAGCAAACCGGTAAGGTGTTCGGTTGTGATTTGCTCCGGAGAAATATCAAGGGATTTGTATTCGAGATATTGAACAAGTTTAAGAATATCAGTGTTATAGGCTTCGACCGAATTACCTGAAAGTGATTTTTCAAGTGTAAGAAATGTTCTGAAATCCCTGATATAATCGTTCCAATCCATAAAAATTTAAACTTTGGCTGTGTTACGTAATTGTGTTAAACATGTTTTAATATATTTGCAGATTTTTTAACGTAAGCAAATGATCTAATAGAATTCTACCTAAACAGATTGGCATTTTCGTTGAATTTCCAATCGTAAAGCAGAATTCGGAATAGCACAAATTTACTTTATATTTGTGTATGTCAACAAATTATCCATATGAAGAGGAAAACAAAAATTATTGCCACTATCTCTGATCTAAACTGTGATGTAGAGTTTATAACAAAACTTTTCAAGGCAGGGTTGAATGTTGTCAGGTTAAATACCGCCCACCAATCCCCCGAAGATACACTCCGCATTATTAAGAATGTGCGGCAGGTTTCGGATAGAATCGCGCTCCTTCTCGATACCAAAGGTCCTGAAATCAGGGTTACCAAAGCGGAAGTGGATATTCCTGTAAATACGGGTGATGTGGTAAAAGTAGCCGGAGGAGCAAAAAAGATTAGCAGCCCTAAAATGGTTTATGTAAATTATGACAATTTCGTAAAGGATATGAGTAAATCAGACCATATTCTTATCGACGACGGTCAGCTTGAACTTGAAGTAACAGAAATAAAGAAAGATCACCTCCTTTGTAAAGCTCTGAATAACGGAGTTATAAAGGGAAGGAAGTCAGTTAATGTGCCTGGTGTAACTTTTAACCTGCCATCGGTGACTGAAAAAGACAAGGAGTACATAGAATTTGCTGCAAAAAATGACCTGGATTTTATTGCACACTCATTTGTACGCAGTAAAAAAGATGTTCTCGATGTTCAGAAAATTCTGGATCAGCATAAGAGCGGAATCAAAATAATAGCCAAAATCGAAAACCAGGAAGGCGTTAAAAGAATAGACGAAATTCTGGATCATGTTTACGGGATAATGGTTGCGCGCGGTGATCTGGCGATTGAAATTCCGTACGAAAAGATCCCCGGGATACAAAAAATGATTGTTAATAAATGTATTGCCCGCAGAAAGCCTGTGATTATTGCTACTCAGATGCTTCATTCGATGATAACCGAGCCCCGCCCTACCCGTGCTGAGGTAAGCGATATTGCAAATGCAATCTATAGCAAGACCGATGCCATTATGCTCAGCGGAGAAACAGCAAGCGGAAGATACCCGGTTGAAGCTGTAGAGACTATGGCTAAAGTTGCAAAGGAGGTTGAAAAAAGCAGGAGCGACATTCATGATATCCCATCTGTTGTTCTGAGTACGCCTACATCAGCATACTTAAGCAGGTCGGCTGTTGAAGCAAGTATAAAACTCGATGCCAAGGCAATTATTGCCGATACCTCCACAGGCCGGACGATAAGGAATATGGCCGGTTTCAGGGGAAGGAAACCAATTTATGCCATGTGTTATGATAAACGGACTGCACGTATGTTAATGCTTTCATTTGGTGTTTTTCCATCTTATATTGAACCACAGGATTCGGATGAGATTTTCATTGAACAGGCACTTAACAAACTTCTTAAGAAAAAGGAATTAAAAGAGACAGATATAATCGTTGTTCTGGGAGGGAATTTCGGTAAAAATCACGGTGCCTCACACATTGAAATTTCAACTGTATCGAACCTTTGTCAGAAAGTAATTAAATCACCAGGGATAACGGTCCAGCATAAGAACAAGTGATACGCCAAGCGCAGCGCCGGACCAGATTAAAATCCATTCGCGCCGTTTGACTTTTAATAAATCCACCACCAGAAGGGAAAGAGTGCTTATCATCAGAATTATTATTATCTGACCCAGTTCAATGCCTATATTAAAGGCCAATAACGGCGTTATCAGACTTTGTGCTGCTCCCAGGAGGCTTATGAGATAGCATGAAAACCCCATCCCATGAATCAGACCGAAAAACAATGCCCCTGCGTATTTAAATTTGTGCAAATTGCTGTTGAAATTGTCTGATTTTTGCAGCAAATTTCCGGCAGCCGTCAAAAAAATAGTTGCTGGAATAAGGAACTCGATTAACTGAACGTTTACAGTAATAATTTTCAGGGTGGCAAGAACAAGTGTAAGACTGTGTCCAATGGTAAACGCAGTAATGAGGATTAGAATTTTTTTCCATTGTTTGATGGGATAAACCACACACAATGAGATAATAAACAGAATATGATCATAACTTTTAAAATCGGCAATGTGTTCAATACCAAGTTTAAGATATAGCTGAAATTCAGACATACTGTGATTTTGGCTACAAAATAAGGAAATTATTGTAATTTTACCCGTAAATAATCTGGAGTGAATATTATAATTGTTAAACTGTTTTTAATACTTTCCGGAGTTTTCCAACCCGCCATGCACCCGATACATGTATCGGTATGCAATGTGGATATCAACGACACGGAGTGTACTGTTTCGGTAAAACTTTTTAAGGACGATTTTGCACTTGCGCTTAAAAACAATTATCAGACAGATGTTGCTATGGAAAAAGCTGATGAAAATACTAACCGTCAGTTTATCAGTAAGTATATTAACAATTGCCTTCAGATTGAATTGAACAAAACAAGGCTTCTGAAGTTAGAGTACAAAAGCAGCGAAATTAATGAAGATGCCATTTGGGTCCATTTCAATGCCGGGACGATTGAAAATATCAGTCATATCAGGATAAGAAACATTCTGATGCTTGATTTATGGGACGACCAGACCAATCTGCTTATAATGAGTGTGAAGGGTAAAGAAAATGGCTACCGGTTCAATCGCAGAGAAGTTGAAATTGAAATTGATGTGAATTAAGGATGAAAAAGCTTTTTAAAAATATTTGGGTACTGTTTCTGATCGCACTATTTCCGGGCACAGGATCTCTTTCGGTATATGCAACGCATAACCGTGCCGGTGAAATAACTCTCCGTCAGATTAAGGACCTTACATATGAAATAAAGATTACCACTTATACATATACGCTTTCAGGAGCCGACCGCCCCGAACTCGAAGTGCAATGGGGAGATAACACCTATTCCATCGCCGGAAGGGATTCGATCATGAATCTTCCCAACGACTATCGCAGGAATGTATATATCAGTCAGCATACATTCCCTGGACCCGGCACTTACACAATAGTGGTACAGGATCCCAACCGCAATTTCGGGGTTAAGAACATTCCCAATTCGGTAAATGTTATCTTTTCAATAAAAACCACTATCAGTATTAACCCTCAGATAGGGCAAAACAGTACTCCTGTGCTTCTCAACCCGCCTTTCGACAAAGCCGGTCTTAATCAGATATTCATTCATAATCCCGGTGCTTTTGATATTGACGGAGACAGTATATCCTATTCACTTACCATTTGTACACAGCAGAACGGGGAACCGATACCCGGTTATACATTACCCCGATCGAGCGACACATTATATGTAAATAATATTTCGGGGGATCTGGTATGGGATACTCCGGTAGATACCGGAATTTATAATATTGCCATGAATATTGAGGAATGGCGAAAAGGCTTTAAGATTGGAAATATCGTGCGTGATATGCAGGTTGAAGTGTACAGGACAACCAATATCCCACCCGTAAATGATAGTTTGCCCAAACTTTGTGTTGTTGCGGGAAGTCTGATAAGTTTCGATATTATAAGCACCGACGCAAACAGTGATAAAATGAAGCATTTTATTACGGGAGGTCCTTTTGTTATCGATGATAATCCTGCATCCACGGCTTTGATTAAGGATATTCCGGGAGAAATTGTAAGCCGGGTTACCTGGCAAACCAGCTGTAGTCATGTGAGGAGTCAGCCCTACAGCATTCTCGTTAAAACCAATGATATTAACTCTAAACTTTCGCTTGTTGATATTGATAATCTTGAAATTAATATACTTGGCCCTCCCCCGCAAAATGTAAATCTGGTTCCGGCCAGCAGTTTAGTGCGCGTACAATGGACCCCGGGAGAATGCAATAATGTGTCGTATTACAATATTTACCGGAAAATTACTTCCTCAGGGTATATTCCGGATAGTTGTACTTACGGAATTCCGGGTTTTATCGGATTCAGATTAACCGGCAGAACCGCTTCCGGAAACGACAGCATTTTTATTGATGATAACGCCGGTAAAGGACTTTTGCAGGGAACAGAGTATTGCTACCGGGTTGTTGCTGTGTATCCTGATGGTGCCGAGAGCATACCTTCTGAAGAGGTTTGCACGGTATTGGTTCCCGGTTCTCCCTCGATGTTAAAAACTTCTGTAATAACCTCTGACAGCAATGCAGGGGAAGTGTTTCTGGCCTGGGCAAAACCTCTCGATCTCGACACTATTCCTGCAAATGGGCCATATGAATACATTATTTACAGGTCGGAAAATCTGTTTGGTCTGAACCCTGTTGAAATCCACAGGTTTACTACCGCTGATTTAAATGACACTGTTTATACCGATGCAAATCTGAATACAATTCAGTTCCCCTATTCATACTCTGTGGAACTTTACAACAACGCGCCGGGAAACAGGTTTAAGATAGGGAAACCCGAAATTGCATCTACCCTTTATCCTGAGATATATGCTTCTGGTAATACCATTGATCTTAAATTTATCCGCAATGTTCCCTGGGTGAATTATGAAAATACGATTTACCGTTTAAATAACGTTTCAGGTATTTACGATTCTATTGGTTTTACCGAAAATGACAATTACACCGATACCCATCTTCTGAATGGTGTGGAATACTGCTACAAAGTAAAATCCAGAGGAATGCGAACTCTGAATGGCGTTGATTATTTCACCGAAAATATATCGCATATTGGTTGTGGAACCCCTCTCGATACTATTCCTCCCTGCGCTCCTGCGTTGCTTGCAAATTCAGTATGCGACAGCGCCTATAATTCACTTACATGGGAAATAAAGGCTGATCCCTGCTCGGAGGATATAGTAAAGTATTTCATTTATTATACAAACCAGTTGTCCTTACCTCATATTCTCTTAGATAGTACAACCAACAGGTTTTACCGGCATGCACCTGAATCGACCCTTGCCGCCTGCTATTACGTTACTGCTATCGACTCATTTGGTAATGAAAGCAAGCCCTCTGCCAGTATGTGTCTGGATGAATGTTTCACCTATGAAATCCCTAATGTTTTTACTCCGGACGGTGATGGCATAAACGATATACTAAAACCGTTTCCATACCAGTTTATTGATAATATTGATTTGAAGATCTTTAACCGCTGGGGACAATTATTGTTCCAGACGAATGATCCAGATATTAACTGGAATGGCAAAATTGACAAATCCAATCAGTTTGTTGCGTCCGGGGTATATTATTATATCTGCGATGTTTACGAGAAAAGACTGACCGGAACAGAAATCAGAAATATTGTTGGATTTGTTCATGTTTATACCGATAGAAACTCCAAAAACGCAGAGAAATGAGCCGGGTATTAAAAAATAGTTTTGTTCTGATTGCATTTTCCATGCTGATGTTCCCTGCTTTTTCCCAAAATGTTAAAGAGAGTAATTATCTGTTGGGTAAAGCATTTCTGGAATCAGGAGATAACGATTCGGCTTTGGTTTACCTTGATAAGGCTCAGAAAGAGAAAGTAAATGATCCGAATATATTTTTCAATAAAGGACTCGCATTGTTTAATAAAGCCCAGTATGCAATGGCCATCAGGGAATTTGAACAGGTCGAAAAAATTTCGAAGGGGAAAGCATCCATATGGCTGGCAAGAAGTTATGCAAATCTGCGCGATACCGAAAACAGTCTGAAAGCCCTTGAAATACACCTGACAAGCAATTACAGGCTTCCGGAAAGCACAATCCTGCTTGATCCCAGTCTCAAAATCATTGAAAATGAGCCGGAATATATCGAATTCTGGAAAACCGGTGATTGGTATAGTGGTCTCGATGAGGTTCTTGCAGAAGCCGGGTACCTGATAAAATCCCGAAACTATCCTGAAGCTATCAATGTCTTATCTGAAGGTATAAAAAAGGGTTACCGGAAAGCACCCATTTATGCTAAAAGAGCAGAAGTATATCTGGCAGTAAGTAACTACAAACTTGCTCTTGACGATTTAAATCAGTCAATTGAACTCGATTCAAGAAACCCCGTGATGCTCGCTCAGAGGGCAAACATATTATATCTTACAGGAAAATATAAACCTTCTCTCGACGATTATAATGCAGCCATTAAGTTAAACCCGGATGAACTCAGGTATTATGTAGGGAGGGCCATGTCTGCAGGTAAATCAGGATTATACGATGCTGCAGTGAACGATATGAACATTTACCTTTCTTATTATCCCGGAAACGACACAGCCTGGTTCCAGTTCGGCAGGATACATTTTGAAAATGAGAATTATTTCGAAGCCATTGACTGTTTTAATAAAGCCTTGAAAATTAATCAGGGTGATGCCAGGTATTTTGCTTTACGTGGCGCTACATACCTGCAAACCAGAACATACCAGTATGCCTGGAAGGACCTTTCAATGGCACTTGATTTGAATCCCAATGATTCTCAGACGTACCTGAACAAAGGAATTGCAGCTGTGAATACCGGAAAAAGTGATGACGCATGTTTTTGTTTTGAAATGGCAAAAAAAATGGGAAACAGAGATGCATTTACCTATGCAGAGAAATATTGTAAGTAACTAGGCCGGGTTGACAGAAAGAAGATAATAACCGGAATCAGAAATTCAAAATTAACATTTTTTTGAAAGTGAGTAAAGAGAACGTAAATCAGGAATTGCTTGCGGGATTAAACTCCCCCGATATGACTATTGTATCTGAAACAATTCAGGAACTTCGTATTCACGGCAATGTTAATGTTCTGCCAGCTGTTTTCAGACTATTCTTCTCAAATAATTCCGTTCAGCTGAAAGATGAAATACTTAACCTCCTGAATGACATCAAGGATCCTGAGGCTGTACCTGTTTTTATGGAGGGGGTCAGAGAATACCGTGGAAAGAAAGGATTTGATCAGCTGGTTTCTGCATGCTGGCAATGCGGACTTGATTTTTCAGCCTATATGGATGAGTTTATAGAACTGGTGATTGAGGATGACTACTACACATCGCTCGAGGCATTTTCTGTAATCGAAGAAAATGTTTCTTTACTTAGTTCGCAGCAAAGAACTGCAAGGCTCGAACTGGTGCGTTCAAAGCTGGAACTATTATCCCCCGAAAAAAGATTACTGGTAAATGAGCTTTTATCTTTACTGAGTATTGTTTCCGGACCATTCCGCATTGATCCGGATCATCTAAATTAATGCTGGGACGAAAAATACTTCATAAACTGAGCTCTTTCATATATAGCGGGATCTCCAATATTTGAATAATTCATTTTGCCTCTGAATTCTTCAATGGTTTTGTAGTTATGTTCGATCATCCAGAATTCAAATCGATCAATTAGCTTGGGAAGGTATTCGATTCCGTTTTTATACAGAACAGAACAGATTTCCACAGCTTTGGCTCCGGCCAGAATTTGCTTTACAGCGGCATCACCGCTATGAATTCCGGTAGATGCGGCAATATCGATCTGAGCCACTTCACTGGAAATAATTCCCACCCACCGTAAACTGTTTCTGATATCAGCGGGAGAGCTGAAAACCTCGGAAGAGGTCATTTTCAAATCGGTTATGTTAATATCGGGCTCATAAAACCGGTTGAACAAAACTACTCCGTCGGCCTTACGGAAATAAAGCTGGTTAACGAGGTAGGTCAGGCTTGTAAAATGGTATCCCAGTTTAATAATTACAGGAATAGTGATTTTCTTTTTAATCCCGTCAACCAGATCAAAGTAAATTTTCTCATGTGCCACCGGGGTTTGCTCCTTACTTAGAGGCAGAAAAAATACGTTCAGTTCCAATGCGTCTGCTCCTGCTTCCTGAACCTGAATGGCGAAATCCATCCATTCCGAAGCACTTTTGCAGTTGATGCTGGCAATAACAGGGATTTGGATTGCCCGTTTTGCATCCCGTATAAGATTCAGATACTCTCCTACATTATTATCCCGTGTATAGGCTTTAACATAATCGAGAGCCTCAGGATAATCAGAACCTTCAAGGTTTTTTACGGTTTCATGACTTATCTGTTCTTCAAACAAGGATTTAAGCACAATTGCACCGGCTCCAAGGGAGTTGAGTTTCCTGATTTTGTCGAGTGAGCTGGTAATGCCTGAACTACTGATAATAAAAGGATTCCTGAGTTTTAATCCGGCAAAGCTTGTTGATAGGTTGGCCATATTTATTCAATTTTATTCAAAGATAATTTCTTTCTCCAAAAAGCAAGCTTCCCACCCTGATAATGGTTGCGCCTTCTTCGATAGCAATTTTATAATCACCCGACATCCCCATTGAAATCTCGGAAAAAAAACTTTTATCTGCAAAAAAACGTTCCCTGCAAAAATCAAAGATCTCTTTCAGCTGCCGGAATTCTGCCCTCACCTGTTCCTGATCCTCAGTAAAACTTGCAATTCCCATCAAACCTCTGATCCGGATGTTTTCAAATGTTTTTATTTCGGGGGATAAAAGGATTTCAGAAATCTCCTCTTTGGTAAGTCCGAATTTTGTCTCCTCTCGGGCAATGTAAACCTGTAACAGCACATCAATTATTCTCTGTGCTTTAATGGCTTCCTGATTAACTGTTTGAAGAAGTTTCAGACTGTCAATGGAATGAATCATTGATACAAATTTCGCAATATATTTTACTTTATTTGACTGCAGGTGCCCAATCAGATGCCATTCAATATCGCCCGGAAGTTGTTCGAATTTGGTAGTCAGCTCCTGCACACGGTTTTCGCCGAAAATCCTGTGTCCTGTATTATAAACGGCAAGAATATCCTCAACGGGTTTAGTTTTACTAACAGCAACAATACGTACACCGGGCGGGATGGATTGGAGGAAAGATTTTATTTCGTTTACAGTTATATTCACCGGGGGATATTTTTTCAAATGTACAAAAAATACATGGAAGGAAATCGGTGTACAACACTTGCCGGGAATGCAATATATTGAGGTTGCTTTGAGGGAGTGAGAGGTTTAAGGCGGCGAAGCCTCCAAAAACCTCTCACTCCTATATAATATTGAAATTTTATTCAAAAGTTTACACCCTGAAAGAGGAATAAATTCCCTATACTTGCAATCGAAATAAAAAATGCTAAAGAACATGAAAATTACAGTTGTTGGTGCAGGAAATGTTGGAGCAACCGCGGCAAATATTCTGGCCGAAAAAGAAGTTGCAAGCACCGTTGTTTTACTGGATGTAGTTAAAGGTCTCGCAGAAGGGAAATCCCTCGATATAATGCAAATGGCTCCCCTGGCCCTTTTTGATACGCGGACAATAGGTGTAACAGACGATTACTCAGCTACAGCCGATTCATCAATAGTAATTATAACTTCAGGGTTAGCCCGGAAACCGGGAATGAACCGTGAAGATCTTCTCGAAGCAAACGCGCACATTGTAAAGAATGTCACGGAGAATATCATGAAATATTCCCCAAACGCCATCCTGATTGTAGTAAGCAATCCTCTGGATGCCATGACCTATGTTGCGTGGAAAGTTGCAGGGATACCCAGTTCCAGAGTAATGGGAATGGCTGGATTGTTAGATACAGCAAGGTACAGGGCATTTCTGGCAGAAGAATTGAATTGCTCTGTTAAAGATATACAGGCTGTAATTCTGGGAGGACACGGAGATGATATGGTACCCCTGATGAATTACACTACCCTGAGTGGTGTGCCCATCCGTCAATTACTTCCGGATGAAAAAATTAATGAAATTATTAACCGTACCCGTAAAGGAGGCGGAGAGCTGGTAAACCTTATGGGTAAGTCGGCCTGGTATGCTCCGGGATACGCTGCTGCAAGGATGGTTGAGGCAATCGCCAAAAACCAGAGAAGGTATTTCCCCTGTTCAGCATATCTGGAGGGTCAATACGGACAGAATAATATTTACTTCGGAGTTCCGGTAAAGCTAGGGAAAAAGGGAATTGAACACATTCTTGAAATCAAGCTGGATAAAGACGAAAAGGCCCTTGTGGAGATTTCGGCAAATAGTGTAAGGGAGAATATTAACTATCTCGAGAAATTAAAATTGTGGTAATAAGGGGCAATTGCCGGACCTCCTTACATAATGTACCCTTATTCCAGGGCAGGATTTAATCAAAGTTAAGTTGTTTTTCGATTACTTTTTGCTTTCTTTTTTCATTAAACACTACTTCTTTTTTGGATCTGATTATGCGGTGTAGAGACGAGAAAATGTTATTCTGAAAATTTTGGGTTGGAGATTCACATAACCCGGGTAATTTCCAATTGACATGGGTAATTTTCAATTAACACGGGTATAAACAGCAAGAGTTTGGGTTTTGAGTTGTGAGGAAAAGCAGCAAGAGTTTGGGTCTTGAGTTTTGAGGGTGGTAAGTATACCAATAATGTAATTCAGACCTCCTCTTGCCCGAGTCTCAAACTGTTACCAATAAACAGCAAGAGTTTGGGTCTTGAGTTTTGAGGGTGGTAAGTATACCAATAATGTAAT
>CAYOLQ010000110.1:3814-11656 GCA_964404825.1 uncultured Chitinophaga sp. | reverse complement strand
GGTATTGAGCCTGCCCTTTTTTAGAAAGAAAATAATTCTTTTTTCTCTGTATAACTCTGTGTAAAAAATAAGTACGCGAAGCTACTGATGAAGACACAGATTCGCACAGAGTTTTAAGAATCCCGTGATTAAGCCGTGAAAAACGGAAACATTGTTTAGCCTAATTTAAAATTCAATTTTCAAACAAATCAAAATGGGACGCATCATTTTTACTTTCCTTTTAATTTGCATCACATTTCAGGCACAAACTCAAACGGGTCAGCTCAGTATTTCCCGGATCGAACAGATGCCCAATTCGCCCTTACCTCTCCAAATAAGGGATTGGAATAAAGTGACCCGCGATTACGATAGCTATGTCTTCAATATGACTAAAACCGGTCAATATCTGCCTTTATCCCGCCTGGGAACAAAAGGCCAATTCAATTACACAGAAAATACCCCAATATTTCTTGATTCTTATGTAGGTGCAGAGGGTCATCTCAACCAGGCAGAAGGGATTAATATAATTCCGGCCATTGTAGGAGCATCACTTGCAGGTATTGATAAAAGCAACCAGGATGGAATCAACTGGGTCGCAAAAACCAGGGACTTTTTTAATTTGGCTAACGGACAGAATGTATACCTGAATAACTATTCTGCTAACTCAGGCAGCGACTGGTGGTATGATGTAATGCCAAACGTCTATTTTTATCAGCTAAAATATTTATATCCTTCTGCGGTTTCTGAGTTTGATTCTCAATTCATCTCCGTGGCAAACATATGGCTTAATTGCGTTTATCAGCTTGGAGGTAGCTCATCTCCCTGGAAAGTGCCATCTATGAATTATCGTGCTTTCAATCTTTCAACAGGATTACCGCTTTCCACAGGAGTCCCTGAGCCTGAATCAGCCGGAAGTATATCCTGGTTACTTTACAATGCATATCTGGAGACAGGTAACAGAAAGTACTTCGAGGGAGCTCAGCAAGCAATGGATTTTCTTGCCGGATTGAACTCCAATCCTTCCTATGAGCTTCAGCTGCCATACGGAACCCTTGCTGCAGCCCGCATGAATGCCTTTGAAGGAACTGATTACCCGATTCAGAAATTACTGGACTGGTGTTTTAATAAGGGAAACCTGCGCAATTGGGGCTCAATTGTCGGCAACTGGGGAGGTTATGATGTTTCTGGTCTCATTGGTGAAGCCAACGACAACGGCGACGATTACGCTTTTGTAATGAATGGCTTTCAGCAGGCCGCAGCACTCGCACCACTTCCTAAATACGACAAACGTTATGCCCTTGCAATTGCAAAATGGATGCTGAATGTATCCAATGCAAGCAGATTGTTTTATTGGAATGCGCTTCCTCAGTTATTACAGGATTCTTATTCATGGGCTTCCGTATATGACCCGACAGCCTGCATCCCTTATGAATCGATGAAAGAAAACTGGCTGGGAAAATCACCTTTTGCTACCGGAGACGCGATGAGGGGAGGATGGGCATCAACAAATTTATCGCTTTACAGTGGCTCAAGTGTTGGATACCTCGCTGCGGTGGTAAGTGCAACGAATATACCTGAAATCCTTCGTATCGACTTAAATAAGACGGATTTCTATGGGGAGAATTCCTTTCCCTCCTTCCTGTATTATAATCCGCTAACCAGCCTTAAACAGGTTGCTGTTGACCTTCCGGATGGGAACTATGCAATCTACGATGCAATTACTGAAAAAATTCTTAATACTTCAGTTAATGGTTCATTTCTGCTTTCAATTCCTGCCGGGGAAGTCAGGCTGATACGAATATATTCCTCCTCCCTGATTCCTGTTGTAAACGGAAACAGACTCTATGCCGGCAGCAGCATTCTTGATTTCCAATACAACTATGATTTTTCAAAAAATCTTCGTATCAAAGCTCTTTCAACAGAAAAAAGCACTCTTACTACAAATTCTGAATTTAAAGTATTCTGCGAACCCGGAAATGATATTCCTGAGAAGATCGAGTGGTTTTTAGATGAGGTATTGATTCCGGGTCAGACAGGTCTTCAGGCTACATTCATGAGTCCGGAATTACCAGCAAGCCTTATCGTAAAGTGCAGATTGACTGCGGATAACAAATCAATTGAGGATACGCTCCGGCTGCAGGTCTATGAAAAAATTCCCTCGCCCCCCGTCATTAATGGAATTCAAACCAATTCAGAATATACAGTTACCGGAGATGAGGTCACTTTAACCGCCCTTGTTGAAAATGATGCTTTAGAGGATTTTGAATATGCATGGACCACAACCCATGGCAACCTGAATCAGTCAGCAGGCGTTTCTGTGATATGGGTGACACCCGAAAATCCGGTAGTTGCAGATATTACCCTCACGGTTACAAACACGGATCTGCTGTCAACTACTTTTACAAAATCACAATTGGTAAAGGATACAGGGATAGCTGTTCTGGCTCCTATTATTTATTATCCTTTCGATATTGATAGCAAAAATGCTTCTTCCGATCTGTTCCATGCCATTGTATCAGGTGCTTCAAAAACTGATGATCCAAGAGGAGCTTTTCATCTTGCATACAGGTTTACATCAGGACAAAACATTATTTACACAGATAACAATCCGGATCTGAATTTCACAAATGCAGTAAGCCTTAGCTGCTGGGTAAAATGCGAACAATTGAATTCAGAAAGATTTATCATTTCTCATGGTTCCTGGCAGCAGCGTTATAAACTGAGCATAACACCGGAAGGGAGAATCAGATGGACCGTAAAAACCTCTGCAGGGGTATCTGATCTTGATAGTTACGAACCTATTGAGTTGAACCGCTATTATCATGTATGCGCAGTATATACAGGGTATTCCCTTGAACTATATATTGATGGGCAACTTGATACTTTTAAACCTTTTTCGGGAGCAATCCTCACTTCAACCAAACCACTAACCCTGGGCCGAATGGATAATATTGAAACTCAGTATTCATTATTGGGAAGCCTCGATGAGGTTAAAATCTGGGATGCAGAGATTCCTGTTTCTCAGATTGAGATGCTCAAAGACCAATGGTTCTCTCCTGCAGGAATTATCCCCATTGAATTGAATGGAAAAGTTTATCCTAATCCCGCTTCCGCACATCTTTATATCCAGCTTGAAGCGGGTGTAACCCTCAGGCAGATTTTAATTCTAAACACAGCTGGCAGTGAGGTAGGAGGGATTAGTTATTCTATTGAAAATAACATGGTTAAGCTTGATTTCCCACCATCTTGTTTTGGATTGCATTTTCTGAAAATGATACACCAGGATGGAAATATAACTATAAAGAAAATTGTAATTCTTTAGTTGCCAAGTATTTGAACTTATCGCATAAATAATTTTATCGAAATGCCTTTCGGAAAACTTTTTTTACTGATATGTCTTTTAATTTGTTTAAAAAGTCCATTTACTTTTAGTCAAAAACTAAGCCTGAAAGCTGTCGGTGACAATAATAACGGTTTCCAGGTAGCAATATATCATGAAAATTCATTACTGCTCAGTAATTCAGAAGAATTCTCCCTTCAACTCTATAATAACGATCTTAGCACAGAAGCAATCATACCAAACTGGACAGGAGCAATCTGGAGTGGTAACGACAGCCTGATTGTATTGAAAAGGGATATGTATATCAAAGAATTCGACGCAAACCTCAGTGCTACTGTAATTTATGAACTGGTTAACGATAATGTAATTAAAAAAACCATTGAATTGTTTCAACCTTCCATGCCCGGAATGATGTACATCCTGAAGCAGACCTCCCGTCTCACCCAAATACCCTCTGACTACGTAACCTTTGAACACCATAGCTTTCCGGGAGGTTTTGTTCATGAAATGTACCCTTCAGTTGGATTTATTAACCAGGATAATTTGCTGGTGGGTTTTTTGACGGAAGCCGGGTATTTAAACCAGTTTACCAGAAATACCCGCAGGCGTTTTAGTGGCAGGGGAGGAGGATTTGTGGGTATTCGCAAATTACCCGATCCTGAACTGTTTTACGTTGCAGACTCATCGGAAAGATCCGAAAACAAACACTTTATCAGACATACATTTGGTGAAATGTACAATCTTGATGCTGGCACAACACACTTATTAAGATGGGATTCTGCTTTTCACATAGAGGGAAATACCGAGGTGATTTTTGATAAAGATCTTATTTCTATTACATCTCACCCTGGCAACCGTTCAGGAATTGAATTAATTACTCCATTTAAAGATCAGGCGGTATATACTGTTTCATTTCTTTGCAGGGGAAATACACCGCTGGCATTGAAGCTTTTCAGACTAAAAAACGGGCTGAAGACAATAGAACTTGAAAACGGAATTAAGTATATCGATAATTTTCCGGTGGAAGAAACTGAATGGGCGCAGTTTAAAGGCAGTATTATGGTTCCATATATTCAAAATGATAGTGTAACAATGTTCATAGGTACTCAGTCAGGAAAGGAAAGCTGGCTGCAGATTAAGGACCTGCAATTCACGCTCCATCAACCACAGAAGGAGCCATACAATGTGCTACCTATCGGTGAAACTGTAAAAAAAGTTACCTATATATTTGCCGAGCCATGGAAATCCCATCAGCAGTTCATGATTTCATCACAGTCAAGGTTAGCTGAAGGAAAAGGATTTCAGGGAGCATTGATTGAAAAAATGCTGTATGCCAATTTTAATATGCTGACGTGGATTACCGATATCAATGATTTTACTCCGTTTAATGTCCCAAATATGAATTATGCGCCCGATATGTATAACCGGGATGCGTTTTTTTCTGTGGTTTCAACCTACAACAAAGAATTAAATCTGTCAATATGGGAGCAGTGGGGGAGAACCCAGACACCTGAAGGTGGCATTGGAACAATAATTACCCCTTTGATGGGATCCGTAGAGGCAAAAGACAACGAAGCCACAATTGAATGGCTGATTTGGGCAATGCTGAATAAACGTCGTTTCGGAGCATCTCTTCCCAGGGAGAAAATTCAAAAAGCAGTGGATTATGTCCTGAACGAATTCGATTCTGACAGGGATGGAAAATGCAAATCCCACTTTTCATTAAGCCAGGTGGATATTGTCGATTTTAATCCAAAAACCGACCGTTTGGCGGTAAACCAGGGAATGCTGGCAATTGCATTGCGAACCATTAAAGAATTGGGTTTTGATATTTCTGAGACTTATATCCAAAGCGCAGAAGAAGAGTACCGGAATTTTTATGATTTTAAGAGGAAGCATCTTTTATTCGACAGAAATTTTCCTGATGTAATAACACTTACTGACCTTGAACCTGAATTTTTCTCGTTATGGCTATTTAACAGACCCATTCTAACCGATGAAATGGTAAAAAATCATCTGAACCTTATTCCCGTAATAAATAAGGTAACCAATTCTCCTCATCCTGAATATGGCACTGCAGCTCCAATTTGTGTGAGACTGATTAACGATGGAGAAGACTTTTCATATCTCAGCGGAGATTACCAGCCTTTTGAGAAATTTGGCGAGGAGAATTACAGCAATGGTAAAAGTGATGGTTTTTATTACAATGGAGGCAGCTGGTTCAGGGCAGAGTATTGCGCATATGTAACAGGATTAAAGCATGGCTGGGAAAAGGCTGAAATTTTAATGGAAAACCGGATATGGGCGGAAGTATACTTAAATCCTGAATGGCCATTTAGTAAAGAGTTTATACCAACAAAATATTCCACTTTTAATGCATGGTGGCCATCAACCAAAGGACTGTGCTGGAACATATTTATTCTGATGGCCAATGAAGTAGCAGGATTACGAACTCCCCAAATGGATCCTGATTTTGAAAAGGTTTACCCTTAAGGATATTTAAAGGTTTTTCTTGAAGATCCGGCTAAAACCATCGTAAGGATTTAATTTCGTCAGATCAAAATCGATTAGTCCTTCCTTCACAAGAGGAAGGGTTCTGATAATTTCTTTAGCTTTTTTCAGACTCTCCGCTTCCATTATCACCACCGCATCCCTGCTTTCAGTAAAATAAATCTCCCGGATGTATCCTTTAATCTGAAGATCGTAAACTGTCCTTGCTTCTTTTTCAAGTAACTCCTGTCTGACAGACCAGTCAATAACTGCGGATTCTTTAGAAATTGCCAGTATTTTCATATTATTCTGAATAAGTTAATTCTTTTTCCTTTAACTATACGTACACATGTATTGACTAAAATATGACCGAATCCTTTCGTGAAAATTCGTCTCCTTCCTACCTGTTTTGGAATCCGCTAACAAACCTGAAACATGTTACTTTGGGAATGTAAACTGAAACGTTTCAGCAAATTTTATTTTTTTAACTACTCCACCGCCGGAAATATATCATTCACAATCACATTTATCGTCCGGAACCAGTTATCACCGGCTTGCTGCCAGCTCAGCCCGGCAGTTTGATTTGATGCTGTAACTACAAGTTTCTGATCAGGAACAATAAAAATAAACTGTCCTCCCCATCCCATAGCAAAAAAATATTTAGGGCTGGCAGAATTATTAATCCATATCTGGTACCCATACTCAGGGCCATATGGAATATCATTATTCGTAATAATTTTTGTGTTAGTTATCTCTTTAATCCAGCTTTCCGGAACAATTTGCAAATTTTTGTATCTGCCATGGTTTAAGAGCAGGTTCCCAATTTTCACCATGTCGTGAGGAGAAATTCTCAGGCTTGATGCTCCGTTTGGATAAGCTTTGTCATCGGCACCCCAGGAAAAAAAAGTTATTTCCATTGGGTGGAAAAAGTATTCAATAGCGAAGTCAAGTGTATTTATGCCAGATGCTTCTGTAATAATTACGGATAAAAGATGGGAAGCTCCGTCACTGTAGTTAAATTCAGTACCGGGAGCTGAAACCAAAGGAAGGTCAATAATTGCCTGAAGATGGTCCTCTTTTGAAAATACTTCGTTATATAAACTTTCAGAAGAGGTTCCATTCCATGAATGCCCAAAACTCATCCTAAGAAGCTGCTCAATTGTAATCTTTGCTTTTATATCATCCGGAAAATTAACAATTCCTGCCAGGTATTTACTTATCGGATCATTTATGTCATCAATAAATCCTTTTTCTATTGCCAGACCAACCAACATTGCTGTTATCGTTTTGGTAACTGACATTACAGTTTTAATGCTGTCAGCATTATATCCATTGTAGTATCTTTCCGCAACAATTACTCCATCCCTGCAAACGATAAAGCTCGCAATTCCTCCAATTTCTTCAATAGTACTGTAAGCACTGATGAGCATTCCCTCATTTATATTGTGTTCCGAGGCAAGAGGAAATTCATGCGCTTTCTCTTCCTTTGTGCAAGAATTGAAATTTAGTACTAAATACAAAAGAATGATATTCCTGATAAGATTCTTTTCCATATTATTAGGAGTTTTTAATCAGGTTGGTCTGGGTTGTAAGACCTTAAAATGACATTTGAACACTCTCTTAAAGCAAATATCCAAAATATTTAGAAAAATTCTAAACTAAAATCTGAATATTATTCCATACTTTTGAAGAATAATCTGGTTTCCTGCACCTTTTAGGATTGCAGGACGAAGAGGGAAGCAGGTGAAAAACCTGCACAGTACCCGCTGCTGTAATCCTGAGTTTTTTCCGGAATCTTTTTAGCCACTGTCCAAACCGGACGGGAAGGCATCCGGGGAAAGGAGAGTCAGAAGACCTGCCGGATTTAGTCATTTTTCAAGGCTTTCGGGAAAAAAAGCCGGAAATCAATTGATTCTTCCATCAACTGTTTTCTTCCCCGAAACAATGGATTCTGACGCAATAGTCGATTCAATTCAATCGCATCAGGTGTTGTATGTGTAGCACTAAATTCGGTGGTATCAATATAATTCTTA